>JBELLO010000064.1:0-7606 GCA_042096495.1 Candidatus Arcticimaribacter sp. | reverse complement strand
CATCAATGCCCAGAAAACACCCTCTTTGTGGATTGTTCTGCAACGCCCATCCCAAAGGATTTACAGAACATCCCCATCTTTCAAGAAAACCTAATTATCCCACAAACGGTGCGCTCCTATCAACCCGCCTTTAGCGCTTCTTTTACTGCCTATGTCGAATTGAATTACAAGGACGACAAGGAAAAGAATAAACTATGTGGTTTAGTTCCCTTACCCGACAAAGACACGGACTGGTTAAGAGGCTTAGCCGCAACCATGCTCAATCAATTAAACTGGTCAAGCGATAAACCCTTACGTCAATGGATGACGGCTAATCGCTTAGACGGTTTCAGTAAATTAGTACGCGGAGTAGACAAAAGTGATCCAGTTAAAATGGAGATTCTTCACCGCATGAAAAGCAATGGCCTCCCCGCCATGATGAAACTCCAACAGTTTTTACAAGAAATAGATCAAATGAATAGTAGTACCCTTTCCCACCCGCAATTTCAAGTCGATAAAAAAGCTTTTTTCAAGCATCAATTGGTCGAAAATCCGGCAGAAAATAGACAAATTAAAGCAGGGGAAATCTTGGTCAAAATTGACCAGTTTGCCTATACCGCAAACAATATTACCTATGCTGCTACGGGAGACATTATCCGCTATTGGGAGTTCTTCCCTGCAGAAGGAGAAGACAGCGCCCGTATGGGCGTGATCCCTGTCTGGGGTTTTGCCGATGTGGTGGAATCAAAAGCAGAAGGCATCCCAGTTGGCGACCGTATTTATGGCTACTTCCCGCCTACCACTCATTTAAAAATGTGCCCTATAAAGGTGCAAGAACAACGCTTTTTTGAAGGCGCAGAACACCGCTCAACCCTCCCCATGGGCTACAACTTATACAGGCGAGTCAATAATGAAGCTAACTATACGAAGGCCTTAGACCGCGAACGTTCCCTCTTGTTTCCCCTCTATTTAACCTCTTTTTGCTTGTGGGATAGCCTGCAAGACAACAACTGGCATGGAGCAGAACAAGTAGTCGTTTTAAGCGCTTCAAGTAAAACCAGTATCGGTTTAGGCTATGCCTTACAAGGAGATCAAAATGCGCCTACTTCCATTGGGGTTACTTCTTCAAGAAACTTAGCCACGGTAGAGAAATTAGGGATTTGGGATAAAGTAAGCACCTACGATAACTTAGAAGAGATCGATCCCTCTATCCCAACCGTGATTGTGGACATGTCTGGAAATAATGAAGTTTTGGCGAAGCTCCATCAACATTTGGGAGACAACATGCACTTCACCCTAAAGGTGGGCTTAACCCACTGGGCAAAAACATCGCCTATTGAAGGTATTATCAATGACAGAAGTAAATTTTTCTTTGCCCCTGCTCATATCGAAAAGCGCTTTAAAGACTGGGGACCAGCTGTATTTGATGAAAAGACCAATGGCTTCTTAATTGACGCAGCCACCAAAACCCGAGCGTGGCTCCACTTTAATGAGTTAGAGAGTTTGGAGGCTTTAGCCAAAGTTCACCCAGAAGTCTGTAACGGCACCAGAGATCCCAAAGAGGGAATTATTATTAACTTGTAGTATAAAACCCAAATCGATATGAGTAATATAATCCATTGGATAGAAATCCCAACCCAAAACATTGAACGTGCTGCAACTTTTTACAGCACTATCCTCAACATTGACGTGAAGGTGATGGAAGCCATGGGCATGAAAACTGCCTTTTTCCCACATACCGATCCTGCACATAGCGGAGCATGCCTAATGCAAGGCCCCAACTATCAACCCTCTGACAAAGGGGCCATTGTTTACCTCAATGGAGGCGATGATTTACAACCCGCATTAGAACGTGTAGAAAATGCTGGAGGAGAAATTGTTCTTCCTAAAACCAGCATAGGACAAAACGGCTTTATGGCACATTTCTTAGATACTGAAGGAAATAGAATGGGGCTTTACTCCAAAGAATAAGCATGTATCAATTAGCTCAAATCAATATCGCGCAAATGAAAGGGAGTGACTTTAACGACCCTGTCATGGCAGATTTTGTGGCGAATATCGATCGTATCAATCAGATTGCAGAAGCCAGTCCCGGCTTTGTTTGGCGGCTTAAAGACGAGCAAGACAATGCGCTAAATATCAACCCTTTTGAAGACAGTTCATTGCTTATCAATATTTCTGTTTGGGAAGCTATCGCTCCCCTTGAGTCTTTTGTTTATGGTGCGATGCACCTGGAGATCATGAAACGTAAAAAGGAATGGTTTCATCATTTTAAGGGTTTTTATTATGCCCTGTGGTGGATCAAAGCGGGGGAATATCCCAGCGCAGTAGAAGCTGAAAAGCAATTGGCTTTCCTTCAAGAGAATGGTCCAACAGAAAAAGTTTTTACCTTTAAAGAAACTTACCCTCCAACCGTATAAAGGATGCAGCATCATATTCAAACCCATCGATCTAAAGTCGGCTATCGCACTTATGGAGACCCTAGTCTCCCGCCTTTAATCCTCGTTCATGGGTGGCCGCAATCCAGTTACTGTTGGCATGAGGTCGCACAAACCTTAACGGACTATTATATCATCGCGCCAGATCTTCGGGGGTTAGGAGATAGCGAGAGAACCCTAGAGTTAAAGCATTATACAAAAGACGAATTGGGGGAAGATATTTTTGCTTTGGCAGACGCCTTAAACATAGAAAACTTTTATTTGGGAGGACACGACTGGGGATCGGCGGTAGTGCAAGAAATGGCTTTAGCGCAACCAGAGCGCATCAAGAAGCTGGTCTTGATCAATATGATGATCATCAATAATTATGCAGGAAAGAAAAAGGCCGCAGAAAAATTGGTCAAGGGGATGTTTAAATCTTCATGGTATCAATTCTTTCAAAGTATCCCTGACTTTCCAGAGGCTTTGATCGCCGGGAAAGAAGATGTATGGATACGCTTTTTTAGTCGAGGGATTAGTCGCCCTATTCCAGAAGAAGCCATTGCAGAATACACCCGCTGTTATCAAATCCCGCATACCATCACTACCGGGGCGAACTTATACCGCGCTATCCCAAAAGACCGAGAGCGATGGAAAACCTATCTTGGCAAAAAAAATACTGTTCCTGCGCATATCATTCACGGAGAACTCGACCCAGTGGTGATCAAGGCATTTCTTTATAAAGCTGAAACTGCTTTTGAACACCCCATTGACATTACCTATTTAAAAGGAGGACATTTTATCTGTGACGAGCAACCCCAGGCAGTGGCAGAAGCCATTCAAGCTTTTTTGGCGAAGCCATAAAAAAACATATTGAAGAAGGGCAGAATTTTTAAACTTCAAAAAAATGAAAACAGCTACCTACAGCACCCTTAAAACCTTTGGGACTATCGGTCTCCTTTTTGGCTTTGCCTGCGGATTCCTCTACGGGATTGGCGGATTTGTTCACGACTATATGTTTACTGGAATCAATCATGGCAGCTATCTCGCGCTGAATGCCTTGTGGGGGATGCCGTTGATTTTTGGAATAATGGGTTTAGCCCTGGGGCTTGTATTTCTTCTTTTACGGCATGTGTTAAAACCTTAAGCTTATAAAAAACTCTCGATCGCTAAGCGATAAGAATCCAGGCCAAAGCCAAGGATTAAGCCCTTCGCATTTGGTGTGATATAAGAGGTATGACGAAAATCTTCTCGGGCAAAAGTGTTGGAAATATGCACCTCAATCACGGAGGTATCAATGGCTTTGATCGCATCGCCTAAACCGACAGAGGTATGGGTGTAGGCCGCAGCATTGAGGATAATCCCATCTGAAGAAAAGCCCACCTTGTGCAATTGATCGATCAATTCTCCCTCTATATTAGACTGAAAATAGTCGAATTCAACCTGAGGGTATTTTGCTTTTAATTCTTCCAGATAGTCCACAAAAGATTGTGCGCCATAGATAGACGGTTCTCTAGTACCTAACAAGTTTAAATTGGGTCCGTTGATGATGCTTAATTTCATAGGGTAAAAATACCGTAAAAAATTGACATCCTCTAGTCGGGTTTTAAAAGGCAAATATTGGCTATCTTGAACGGAGAATTTTAAGTCAATAATTTATGCCAAATACAGTCTATTCCTTTGGTCGTATGAAAGTGAAGGATTATGAGGAATACATCGAACGCTATGGGCGCCCGCTAGAACCCATCCTTAAGAAATACAATGGTAAAGTACTTGCAGCCAATAAAAAGGGAGTGCTTGTTGAAGGACAAGAAGAAGGCAACTGGACGGTCTTAATCGAATTTGCCAGCGGGAAAGACGCCTTTGAATTTTATGCTTCGCCAGAATATGCTCCACTTAAAAAAATGCGTTTAGAAGAATTGACCGATAATGCTTTGGCTATTTCTTTCCCTGCAGAAATTTCCCTCGAATGAAAACTGTTGCTTCCCTCTTATGCTTGCTTCTGTGTCAGCTCACCATCGCTCAAGGAGTTAAATTAGTTGTCCTGGGGACAGCCCAAGACGCTGGTGCTCCACAGATTTCCTGTAAGAAAGACTGTTGCGTGGATTTATGGAAAACGGGGAAAACTGAAGCTGTTGTCTCCCTAGGTTTAATCCATACAAAAAATCAAAAGCATTTTCTTTTTGAGGCTACGCCAAATATTACGCAGCAACTACAAACATTAAATTCTGTTGCGGGTAATGGGTCTGACTTTGGCGGTATTTTTCTCACCCATGCGCATATGGGGCACTATAGCGGTTTACTATTTTTAGGAAAGGAAGCTTTAGGCGGGCAGTCCGTTCCAGTCTATGCCCTCCCTAAGATGCGACAGTATTTAACCCATAATGGTCCCTGGGGACAATTAATCAGCGAAAAAAATATTGCCTTACAAGCCCTTACTGCTTCTAAAGATGAAACGATAAGCGAGGAGATTAAGGTAACTCCGATCCAAGTCCCGCATCGAGATGAATATTCTGAAACAGTGGGCTATTTGATCAAAGGGCCCAACAAGACCGCGCTCTTTATCCCAGACATTGATAAGTGGGAACGCTGGGAAATACCAATAGAAAGTTTGATTCAACAGGTAGACTATGCTCTGCTGGACGCCACTTTTTTTGATGGGAGTGAGCTCCCCAATCGGGATATGGCAGCCATCCCCCACCCTTTTGTGACAGAAAGTTTGGCTCGTTTTGAGCCGCTTGAAATAAAAGAAAAGAACAAGATCTATTTTATCCATTTTAACCACACTAATCCCTTACTTAAAGAAAGTAGTCAGGAAAGTAAAGAAGTCGTCGCTAAGGGCTATCATATCGCTCGTAGCGGACTAGAATTAAGTTTATAATATGCAACAGTGGGCAAATGCGCTTAAGGATTACCGTATTTATTTGCGTTTAGAACGCGGATTGTCAGAGAATTCAATCAATAGTTATTCTTATGATATCCAAGGTTTTATTGACCATATTGACGCTTATCACCCTCAACTCACCATCACCAATTGCCAAAAAGAAGATGCCCAGGCTTATATCTATGCTTTAGCCAAAAAAGTCAATGCGCGTTCACAAGCCCGACAAATTTCTGGTCTCAAGAGTTTTTTCAACTTTCTCATTTTTGAAGGGTATCGCGAGGATTCCCCCATGGATTTAATCGAAAGCCCAAAAACAGGTCGGAAACTTCCAGATGTTTTAGGGATAAAAGAAATTGATCAAATTCTCAACTCCTTAGATTTAAGTCATCCACAAGGCTACCGCAACCTCACCATCTTAGAAACCCTTTATGGGAGCGGATTAAGGGTGAGTGAGTTAATCAACTTAAAAATATCTGATCTCCACTTTGACGAGAATCTTTTATTAATCACAGGAAAAGGAAACAAGCAGCGATTGGTGCCATTAGGCGCAGTCTGCAAACAAAAACTAGGCATTTATCTCAACGAAGTTAGGGTACATATACCCGTGAAAAAGGAGCATCAAGATATTGTGTTTTTAAATCAACACGGAAGACAACTTACCCGAGCAATGATTTTTACTATTGTAAGACAAGCCGTTGCAAATGCGGGGATTCAAAAGAAAGTAAGTCCTCATACTTTTCGACATTCTTTCGCGACGCATTTATTAGAAAATGGCGCAGACTTAAGATCGATTCAATTGATGATGGGTCACGAGAACATTACCACCACAGAAGTGTATATGCACCTAGACATACAGCATTTATCCAAAAGCTTACAGGCCTTTCACCCTAGAGGACAGGTTTAAACCCCTACCACGAGTCTAAAACCTTCTCCGTGGATATTTAAGATTTCCACCTTACTATCTTCTTTGAGGTACTTTCGCAATTTTGCGATATAAACATCCATTGAACGAGACGTAAAATAGTTATCATCCCGCCAAATTTTATTCAAGGCTTTTTCGCGTGGCATCAAATCATTTACATGAAGCGCTAAAAGGCGCAAAAGCTGATTTTCTTTTGGAGACAATTTAACCGGCTCAGCATCTTTATAGGTCAGTAAACGCAATTTAGCATTGAGGTTAAAATCTCCTATAGCAAAATCCATTTCATCCGATTCGACAACAGCAGGAGCTACTCTTCTACTTAAAATTGATTTAATTTTTGCCAATAAGACTTCAGAGTCAAAGGGCTTAGAGAGATAGTCGTCTGCACCGATTTTAAAGCCTTTTAAAACATCTTCTTTCATGGTCTTTGCGGTAAGGAAGATCAAGGGGATGGTTTCGTTCTTTTCACGAATTTCTTTGGCTAAAGTAAAGCCATCTTTATAAGGCATCATGACGTCTAATAAACAGAGGTCGTAGTCTTCTTTTTTAAATTTCTCAAAGCCTTCGATACCGTTTTTTGCAAGGGTAACTTCATAGCCATTGATCATCAAATATTCTTTTAGTATGCTACCAAAGTTGGGGTCATCTTCTACTAATAAAATGCGACGATTGTTTGTTTTCATTCGATTGGGATTTATTTTTTATTAATTAAGGGCAATTGAATCAAAAATGTAGATCCCTTGCCTTTTTTACTCTTAACATGAATTGTGCCATTTAATAAAGTAAGGATTTTTTTTACATAGGACAATCCTAAACCATGGCCTTTGATATTGTGAACATTTCCGCCTTGTTCGCGATAAAACTTTTCAAAAATCAATTGAAGGGTCTCTGCATCCATTCCCATTCCCTCGTCTTTGACTTCGATTGAAATGTGCGTTTCTTCTGTCCAGGTTCTCACTTCAATAATGGGAGAGCCCTCTGAATACTTAATGGCATTATCCAAGAGGTTCGTTAACACATTGGTCAAGTGATTTTTGTTTCCAGAAATAGTGGTGAGCGGAGCGTCGAGATGTTTGTAGATCATTCCTGCGCGATTTTGCACAATTAGTGCCACATGGCTAATGGCTTCTTCTATGACCTCGTGAATGTCGATAGGGCTTTTTTCCATAGGGGTGGTCCCGCGTTCTAATTGAGAAATCATCAAGACTGTTTCTACCTGATCTTGCATGCGTTTATTTTCTTCGCGCATCATTTTAAGGTAACGACTCACCTTATTTTCATCTTTAATATTGATGGGGTTTTCAATCGCATCAATCGCAAGATTGATGGTCGCGATGGGGGTTTTAAACTCGTGCGACATATTATTGATAAAGTCTGATTTAATTTCAGATATTTTTTTCTGCT
>JBELLO010000063.1:0-7711 GCA_042096495.1 Candidatus Arcticimaribacter sp. | reverse complement strand
TCAAATTCGTTTTTTTGCCCAACCATGGCGACTATTTTAGTCGTACCAATATCAAGCCCAACGGCAATTTTCTTGTTTTCCATATCCTTAGTTATGACGGGCAACGACCTGCTTATCATAGGTCAAATTGATCCGATTAAATTCTTTTTCTTTGTTTTCTAAAGTAAAAGCACAAAATCGCTTTAACTTTTCTGCCTTTTGCTCAAAGGCTTTATCCTCGCCCCATATTACCTCAAAGGGATAGGAGCGAAGTCCCAATACAAACGCACTGTTTTTCCATTGAAAGTCGATCACCTCTGTTGCTAAAAAAGCATCTGAAGATAACTTCGAAATCAATTGAACGAGTGCTTGCATATTTTCTTCCTTTAACGCACCGTAAAAGAGCGGAACTTTAGCGGTAAAGCGATCAGACAATGGCATCTCTTTACCGGTTTCATCGAGATAAAAACTGCTATCTGCTTGAATGCGAACAATCGGCAGTCGCTCTTCTATTTCGATGTGTAATTTCCCATCTGGAACGGTGTATAGCTCAGCACTTTTAATAACTGGGTGATCTAATAATTGCTGTTCTATCTTATTCAAAGCTACCATATCTTTTTGCTGAAAAAACAAACTGTCATTGCTTTGTATCAACAATTTATTAACGATTTCTACATCTAAAAATTGAGCTTCTTTTTCTTTAAAATAAACCTCTACTTCACTGACTGAATGAGATTTAGATCTAATTTGCGTCAATACAATACAGGCTAGTAAGATCCCCAGCATAAACAATAAGTGAAGCGTTTTAGACCGTTTCATTCTGCTCTAATTTTTCCTTTAACGTGCTTAATTCTAACCCGATATCCCCTGCGCCTAAGACCACTTTTATACGCTGTGGTAAATGGGCAATTATATCTTTTATCTGCGCTTTTTCCAATACTTCAACTGGAGTTATTGAATCGATTTTTTTGGCTAAAGCCTGCGAAGTCACCCCTGCAATAGGCAATTCTCTTGCAGGATAAATAGGAAGGAGAATTACGCGATCAAACTGAGATAAAACTGCAGCAAAATCATCCATAAAACCCTGTGTTCTTGAAAATAAATGGGGCTGAAAAATCACACACTTTTCTTCTTGCGGGAAGGCGTCTTCAAGGGTGTCAAAAACTGCTTTTATCTCTGTGGGATGATGGGCATAATCATCTATCAAGACATGCGCATTAGACATTAACTTTAATTGCAAGCGTCGATCAACACCTTCAAAATGAGCGAGGGCTGCAACCATTTTTTCTTCCGATAAACCGTGCTGACTTGCCATGGCAAAAGCTGCAATTGCGTTCGAAAGATTATGCAGTCCTAACTGGCTAAAATAGGCCTTAGTATAAACTCCCTTTGGCGTATGCAAATCAAATTGATAGCCGTATCCTTTTGCCTGAACAGCAGTCGCATAATAATCTGCTTTTTTGCTGATACTATAGGTCAAGCCAGGGAGAGATATCCCTTTTTCGACAATCTTTACCTGTGTAATCTTATCTGAAAATTCACAATAAGCCGCAAGAACTGCCTCTTCTGTTCCATAAATATCGAGGTGATCTGCATCGACAGATGTAATACACCCAATAGAAGGAGACAACTGTAAAAAAGAACGATCAAATTCGTCTGCTTCAACTAAAATTGTATCGAGCCCCGTAGAAACTAAATTTGTATTCTTTTGATTCATCACCCCGCCTACAAAGGCAGTAAATGCCTCTCCTAATGAAGAAAATAAATGTGCCAAAATAGCTGTAGTAGTCGTTTTACCGTGGGTTCCCGCTACTGCCAGGGTAGGTTTATCTTTGGTGATTTCACCTAAAAAAACAGAACGCTTAACCACACTGTTTCCTTGTTGTTCAAAATAATCTTTTTGAGGGTGCCCAAAGGGGATTGCAGGCGTGTAAATCACCTTTGTTTCCTTTGATTGAAACTGTGCCGGAAGCGCCGCAACACTTTGCTCATAGACTATGGTTGCACCTTCTTTCTCTAGGGCTTGCGTTATGGGTGAAGGGGTTTTATCATAGCCCCCTACTATACAATCTTGTTGTAACAAAAAACGAGCAATAGAAGACATTCCAATTCCGCCAATTCCAATAAAGTAGTACGGCTGCTGTTTCATTTTTTTTGCTGCAATTGATGAATCATTTTTACAATTTCTTTTGTCGCTTTTGGCTTTGCCATTTGATGAATATTTTCGGTTAATTCAAGCTGCTTTTTTGGAGCGTGAATGATCTCCTCAAAAAGCGCATTAAATGATTGATCTAGGTCTTTTTCTTGGATCAAAACAGCCGCATTTTGTTTGGCTAAAGCATTGGCATTATGGTACTGGTGGTTCTCTGCTACATTAGGCGACGGAATTAAAATAACGGTCTTACCGACTAAGCATAATTCTGAAACACTGGCAGCGCCTGCGCGCGAAATAATGATATCTGCGGCAGCATATAACAAACCCATCTCTTTGATAAACGGATAGATTTTTACATTTCTATTAGTGAGATTTTTATAGCGATCGTAGTATAATTTTCCGCATTGCCAGATAACATCGAGTCCTAGCTTTTCAAAGAAATCAATATTTGCCGCAATTAGTTCATTAATGCGTTGTGCTCCTAAACTTCCGCCTAATATGACGAGCGTTTTTGCATCTTTTGAGAGCTCAAAATGTTGTTCTGCTTTGACCTTTAAGTCGTTGGTATTAATCAAGGAACTGCGCACTGGATTCCCAGTATATGCGATTTTGTGGTCCGGGAAAAACCGCTGCATTTCTGGATAAGCCACCGCGATGGCATTGGCCTTTTTTGCTAAAAGCTTATTGGTTATTCCAGGATAAGAATTCTGCTCTTGCAGAAGGGTTTTACTGCCTAATAAATTACCAATAAACAACATCGGACCACTGGCAAATCCTCCAGTACCAATGAGGACATCTGGACGATATCTCAACCAAATAAATACCGACTGAAGTAGACTAATGGCTAATTTTAATGGAAAAAGAATGTTTCGCCACAGCTGCTTTCGCTGTAGTCCAGAAATCCATATTCCGTGAATTTTATAGCCGGCCTGTGGAACTTTTTCCATCTCCATTTTACCTAGTGCTCCAACAAAAATTATGGTCGCTGCAGGATCTTGGGCTTTTAACTCATCGGCAATGGCGATAGCAGGGTAAATATGCCCCCCAGTACCTCCTCCAGAAATGATGTATTTAGATGGTTTCACTTAAAACAGCTAAAGGATTATCTTCGTTAACTTCTTCTTTTTCTTCTTGCTTGACAGTAGTTACACTAGCACTTAAAATAACACCAAAGGCAATACAAGTCATCCATGCAGCGGTACCTCCACTACTGATCATCGGTAAGGTTTGCCCCGTTACTGGGAAAACATTAAGCGCAACTCCCATATTGATAAAAGCTTGAACAATCACTGGTAAACCTACTCCCATTACTAAGAGTTTTCCATAAATCGTATTCACCCGTCTGGCGATTAACATTAACCGAAAGAGAATAACGAGGTATAAAAGGATGATTATCACCCCGCCTACTAAGCCAAACTCTTCTACAATAATGGCATAAATAAAGTCTGAACTACTTTGAGGTAAGAAGTTTTTCATCACGCTTTTTCCTACCCCAAGTCCGGTAACTCCACCCGTTGCGATAGCAATTTTAGCGCGTTCAACTTGATAGTTTCCAGAGCTTCCTTCACTAGGAGAAGTAAAGTTGTCAATCCTGCTCATCCAGGTATCAATACGGTTTGGCATAGCCTCTGGAAAAGCTTTTGCCGCTAAAATAAACATGATGAATGCAACTAAGCCAATTCCTAAAATGATCAAAAGGTGTTTGATGGGATAATTCCCAAAAAAACACAGTAAAAAGACCATCGCAAAAACAATGACAGCTGTTGATAAATTCGCTGGTAAAATAAGTGCAATAACAATCCCCACTGGGAGCCACAACGGCAAGAGGGCTTGACTAAAAGTCAATTGCTGCCCAAAGGTTTTATCTAAATAATGCGCCACATACATCATCAACACTAAAAAGGCTAAAGTGGAAGTTTGAAAACCAATCCCCACAAAAGGAATCCTTATCCATCGACTAGCATTTGCCCCTCCTATGGTGGTCCCTTGAGAAACGGTATAAATCAAAAGCAGGATGACAATAGGTAACATTAAAATTGAGATCCCCTTAAAATAATGAAAGGGAATGCGATGTACTCCTATCATGATTACAAAACCCATCACCAAAATAAACATGTGTTTAAATAAATGTTGCCAAGGCGTTCCATTGCCCACTACATAGCTTAAATTAGAACTGGCACTAAACACAGGAAAAAAGGAAAATATCGCCAGTAGGGCCAAAAAGCCCCAAAGCGCTAAATCTCCTTGTATGAGTTTGTTTTTCTTTTCCATTAGAGTCCTCTTACGGCTTCTTTAAATTGATTACCGCGATCTTCATAGTTGTCAAAAAGATCAAAACTTGCACAGGCGGGCGACAGCAATACATATTCGCGCTTATTGGCTAATTGATGCGCCATTTTAACTGCCTCACGCATGGATTGTGTTTCTACCAATAGGTCTACTACTGGAGAAAAAGACTCAATAATTTTATCATTATCTACCCCTAGACAAATAATGGCTTTTACTTTTTCTCGCACTAAAGGCAATAAAGAAGAATAATCGTTCCCTTTATCTACACCTCCTACAATCCATACCGTTTGTCCTTCCATGCTTTCTAAAGCATAAAAAGTCGCATTGACATTCGTCGCTTTTGAGTCATTGATATAGGTTCTATTTTGAATTTTCAACACATGCTCTAAACGGTGTTCTACTGCCGTAAAACTTAACAAGCTGTTGCGTATAGACTCTTTACTAATGTCTAATAAACTTGCAACAGAGGCAGCTGCCATTGCGTTGAGTAAATTGTGACGCCCTTGAAGTGGAAATTGTGTCGTGTTAATCATAGTGGTTGGTTTTGTAGTGTTTATTGATATTGTATCGTCCTGAAAGCTTGTTCCAGTTTGGGCTGCTTTAGACATCCCAAAGGGAATTTTTATCGCAGCAGAATTTGTTAATTCTAAGGCTTTTGTCAGCACCTCGTCATCGGCATTAAAGAGCAAGAATTGATCTTCTGTTTGATTCATGCTTAAGCGAAGCTTTGAAGAGATGTATTGCGAAAAATCGTTGTTGTAACGATCTAAATGATCTGGGGTTATATTAGTAATCACCCCAATCGCTGGTGCGAAATTATGAATGTCGTCTAATTGAAAACTACTGATTTCTAAAACGTAATAATCATAATTATTTTGAGCGACTTGCTGGGCAAAGCTCATCCCTATATTCCCCGCTAGGCCTACATTCAATCCTGCCTTCTTTAACAAGTGATGAATAAGCAGTGTCGTGGTTGTTTTTCCGTTACTGCCTGTGATTCCGATGATCTTAGCCTGGGTAAACTGACTGGCAAATTCAATTTCAGAATGAATAGGAATCGCTGCAGCGCGAATGGCTTTAACGATTGCAACATGCTCTGGTATCCCAGGGCTTTTCATTACTAAATCTGCTTGAAGAATTTCTTCGGTTGAATGGTTATTCTCTTCCCAGCGAATGTTGTTTTGATCAAAGAGTAATTTTATTTCGGGCGCAATTTGACCAGCATCGGACACCAGCACATCATAGCCCTTTTGCTGCGCTAAAATTGCCGTGCCTTTGCCGCTTTCGCCTGCCCCTAAAATCACCATTTTTTTCATTAGCGAAGCTTTAAGGTTACGATGGTTAAAATGCTCAATAGAATGCCCACAATCCAAAAACGCGCAACGATCTTACTCTCGTGATAGCCTTTCTTTTGATAGTGATGATGGATCGGTGACATCAAAAAGATGCGTTGTCCCACCCCTGTTTTCTTTTTGGTGTACTTAAAATAACTTACCTGTAGGACCACAGATAGGTTTTCGATTAAGAAAATTCCACATAGTAATGGAAGTAATAATTCTTTGCGAATCATCAAGGCGATTACAGAGATGATTGCTCCTATTGTCAAACTCCCTGTATCCCCCATAAAGACCTGAGCAGGGAAGGTATTGTACCATAAAAACCCAATTAACGCTCCTAGAAAAGCAGCGACAAAAATGGTTATTTCTCCTGCATTAGGGATGTACATAATATTGAGGTAATCAGAGAAAATCACATTCCCAGAAACCCATGCAAAAATCCCTAGGGTGAACACCATTATAGCAGAACTCCCTGCGGCTAGACCGTCGATCCCGTCGGTTAAATTTGCCCCATTTGAAATGGCTGTGATAATAAATACGACTATAGGAATAAAAATCAACCAGGTAAACTTTTTTGCCCCGGGGATCCAATTGATTAATTCTGCATAATCAAATTCGTTGTTTTTAAACATCGGGATGGTGGTCATGGTAGACTTTTCCTCGGCATAAAATGCCGAAGCTTTTTCCCCGGTTTGTTCAATTTGAACGGGTATCTCCTGGCGCACTGTAACTTTAGGATGGAAGTATAATGTTGCTCCCACTATGATTCCCAAAATGATTTGACCCAAGACTTTAAACCTTCCTTTTAACCCATCTTTGTCTTTTTTAAAGATTTTGATGTAGTCATCGATAAAACCAATTGACCCCATCCATAGGGTGGTAAACAACAAGAGCAAGATGTAAATGTTGTCTAGTTTTGCTAATAAAAGCACAGGGATTATGGTGGTGAAAATAATAATGATCCCTCCCATTGTAGGGGTACCCGTCTTCTCGTTTTGACCTGCTAGCCCTAGATCTCGAATGCTTTCTCCAATTTGTTGCTTTCTTAAAAAATCAATGATTCTCTTTCCAAAAAATGTTGAAAATAAGAGTGATAATAAAGCGGCAATGGCCGCTCTAAAAGAGAGGAACTGGAATAAACTAGCTCCAGGGAACTGGTATTGTGCTTCTAAATAATCAAACAAATAATACAGCATACTAAAACAATTGTTTACAGATTTCTTCTACGATTAAATAATCGTCAAAGGGGGTTCTTACCCCTTTTATTTCTTGATAATTTTCATGTCCTTTTCCAGCGATCAAAAGGACATCTCCTTCTTTCAATTCCATGCAAGCAGCTTTTATAGCGGCCTTTCTATGGGTTATTCTCAAAGTCTTTTTGTAATCTTCTGGCGCAACACCTGCTTCCATCTCATCGATGATTTTTTCGGGATCTTCATCTCTGGGATTGTCTGCAGTAAATATGACTTTATCACTGTAGGCAGCAGCAACTTTTGCCATGATGGGGCGTTTCGCTTGATCTCTATTCCCTCCACATCCCACTAGGGTGAGAAGTGTTTCATTTTTAGTGCGAATCTTGATAATGGTTTTTAACACATTCTCAAGGGCATCTGGAGTATGTGCATAATCCACAATTACCGTTGCTTTATTTGGGGTGGTAAAAGTTTGGAATCTTCCTTTTACATTCTTCAAAGTACTTAAGAGAGAAAGTATTTCCATCTCTTCTAACTCCATCAAATGAGCCACAGCAAAGACCACCAATAAGTTTGATGCGTTAAATTGCCCGACTAGGGTCGTCCATACTTCTTGCTGATTTAACTGCAACAACATTCCAGAAAACTGCGTTTCTAGCACTTTTGCCTGATAATCTGCATAATTGCTCAAGCCAAAACTGTATTGTTTTGCCACACAGTTTTGCAGCATAAATTTTCCGTTTTTATCATCTGCATTG
>JBELLO010000062.1:0-7987 GCA_042096495.1 Candidatus Arcticimaribacter sp. | reverse complement strand
TAGGGTAGCTTCTCTAACCCCATCATGGTTATTTGACACTAATTCACTCGCTATTTCATGAGCGCCAGTATTTGGAAAGGCCTTTTCTTCTTTTAAGTTTTCTGGGGTACCTAATGCTTTAAACATTTGTCTCATGGCGGCAACAGAAACGGTAGGATCTTGCGCTGTTTCATCTTTGTAATAATAGCCTGAAAAGACAGGTACAGTAACCTTTGAAAAAGTCTCTGGAATCATCGCAGTTTCTAACAATTTCTGCATATGAACTACCGCTTCTAAACGATATCGCATGGTCCAAAACTGTGCTTTTTCTGGAATACTGTTAGCCACATGATGATACTCTCCTCCTTCTACCTGACGCACAATTTGCAAGCCCCATGGCAGGGTCGCTACAAAGTCTAAAGGGTGGTTGATACGAATATTAGGCGCATAAAGTACAAGTGCAGCTAACTCTGGATGCTGTGCTGCTAGTGCAAGTGCAAGGGTACAGCCAGTAGAGGTTCCCATTAGAATAACTTTTTCGCCGATTAGTTGGCCTACGGCCAAAGCTTCTCTTGCCGAATCCAGGGATTTCTCGCCGGTATAATTCGCTAAACCTTCTTGGGTATCAAGACCGTGATCGTATAACCTTGGTAAATAAATATTCGCCCCTAAAGCTGCTGCAACTTCTTTGTGAACAGGCCCTCCATCTGCAGTGCTCCCAGAAAATCCGTGAAGATAAACGATGGCGTATTTTGTTTTTTGCGGAATGGAATCTGCGAAAATGACTTCGGATTCATTCCCGGGTTTGATGTTAGGAAAAGCATCGTTTTGCTTTTTCACCCATTGGGGTAAAGCGTTTATTTCAATCGATAATTCTGGTAAAGGTTTATCGATAACGGGAGCATCAACAGTAGGTCCCATGACAAACACAACAACAGCAAGAAGAGTTAGTCCTAGTAGGGACTTAAAAAATACTTTCATAAGCTCTAATTAAAAAAGGAGTGAACAAAAGCAGGGCTATTAAAGATTTTTAAATCTTCAATCCCTTCCCCTACTCCTATAAATTTTACGGGAATATTAAATTGATCAGAAATTCCCATCACAACACCACCTTTAGCAGTCCCGTCTAATTTAGTGATGGCAAGTGCAGTAACTTCTGTTGCAGCAGTAAATTGCTTCGCTTGTTCAAAAGCGTTTTGACCTGTTGAACCGTCTAGCACTAAAAGTACTTCGTGAGGAGCTTCTGGGACAATTTTATCCATCACCCGTTTCACTTTAGTCAACTCATTCATCAAATTGACTTTATTGTGAAGACGCCCCGCAGTATCAATTAAAACAATATCTGCTTTTTGACTAACGGCAGACTGTAAAGTATCAAAGGCGACTGATGCTGGATCGCTTCCCATTTCTTGCTTGACTAGAGATACATTTGTTCGATCTGCCCAAACTTGTAATTGATCTATTGCCCCAGCGCGAAAGGTATCGGCTGCGCCTAAAACGACCTTTTTACCAGCTTGCGTAAATTGGTGTGCAAGTTTACCTATGGTTGTTGTTTTTCCTACACCATTTACCCCCACTACCATGATAACGTGTGGGCTATTGGTATAGTTTTTATCAAAAGAAAAATCTGTCTCTTTCTCTTGGGCCGCTAGAATGGTTAAAATTTCTTCTTGTAAAATTTTGCGTAGATCTTCTGTCCCTAAATATTTATCCTTTGCAACCCTTGTTTCAATTGCGGCAATAATTTTTAAAGTGGTGGGGACTCCTACGTCTGCAGTAATAAGCACTTCTTCGAGATCATCGAGTACATCTACATCAACAGTAGAACGTCCTGCAATTGCGGTACTCAATTTTGAGAAGAAGGATTTTTTAGTCGTGGCTAAACCCTTGTCTAATTGTTCATCGCTACCCGAAAATAGTTTTCCTAAAATGCTCATGTGTTGGTATAAAAAAAGCTACTGTAAAAGTAGCTTTTCTTTATTACTATATGAAATAGTTATTTTATTGTTTGCTCAACCAATCGTTTGCTTTGTCTGGAGCGATGATTGTTTCAACAAAAGAGTATGATTTAGCATCACCCTTTTTTACCATCTTGATGGCTTTTGTTAAACGCTTTGAGCCGGTCTGTAATGTTGCTACTGATTTCTTTGCCATAACTATTTAATTTCTTTGTGAAGAGTCATTTTTTTCAAGATCGGGTTGAATTTTTTAATCTCCAAACGATCTGGTGTGTTCTTCTTGTTTTTTGTTGTAATGTAACGAGACGTTCCCGCTTGTCCAGAAGCTTTGTGCTCTGTACATTCTAAAATTACTTGAACGCGGTTTCCTTTCTTTGCCATGATCTATATTTTATAAAGCGCCTTGGGCTTTAGCTTCTTTTAAGACAGCTGCAATCCCTTTACGGTTAATGGTCTTTAATACTGAAGTTGATACCTTTAAGGTAATCCACTTATCTTCTTCTGGAATATAAAAACGCTTTTTGATTAAGTTCACCTCAAATCTACGTCTTGTTCTATTTAACGCTTTTGAAACATTGTTCCCAAATTGTGCGCGTTTTCCACTAATTTCACAAACTCTTGACATAATCGTTGTTTTAACTGCTTGTTCTAAACAGGATGCAAATTTACTTTTTTTTATTGAGTTACAAAATACTTTATCCTAAAAATATTTTGCATTCTCACATTCTTTTTCCGCACTGTTGTAGACTATTTATTATCTTCGTTTAGAGAAAAAAGATAAGTATGAAATGGACCGTTAAACTTTCACTTGAACGTCTGATGATTTGGGCATTAGCCCTTGTTATGATCGCTTGTTCTGGAGACGATAATGAAAACCTGACAGAAGAGGAAGAAGAGGAAGAAGAGTATGTAATTACCGATCCTTTTTATGCCGATTTAGACAACGACACTACCCTTGAAGAATATTGGGAACTTTTTAAACGGGATGCGATGCGCTCTGGTAAGTCAGATCCAGCAACTGATCGTGATGTTTATGTCTTTTTTGGTTCTGAACCAGATTTTGCTTCTGGGGTGACTGCAGATCACGCTGGTCGTGCTTACACCATTTGTGATGAAACTGATATTCGCTTTGAAATCATTGAATCATTTTGGGAAGATTTTACCATTGTACAACGTTTGTATACCTTTTACCACGAAGCGGGACATGCCCGTTACAAATACCGTCATCCTTGTGAAAATGGAGAGCTTTGCAATGTAGACACTTCTAACTTACCTATCATGTGGCGCTCTATCCCACCTGGAGACACTACAATAGAAGAATTTATCGAGGACAAGGATAATTTCTTTAGACGTCGATGGGACGGAATTCGCTATTTTAACTGTGAAGATTAATCCTTGGATTATTCCATTGAAAAAAGTACCCTAGCAGATCTCCCAGAGATTTTTAAGCATTACACTGCTGCTGCTGCCTTTCAACGCAGTAAAAAAACCGTAGTGGTATGGCCAGATTTTGCCCCCCAACTGGTCGAAAAAGAAATCAGTGAAGGGCGACAATGGAAGTTGATCCAGCATGGAAAGATCTGTTGTGTTTGGGCGATAGCCCATACAGATCCTCAAATATGGGAGGAACGCAATCTAGATCCTGCCATTTATATTCACCGTATCGCCACCCACCCAAATGCCAGAGGGCAACAAATGGTTAAAAAAATTATCGACTGGGCAATCGCTTATGCCAAAGATTTAAACAAGACCTATGTTCGACTGGATACCCTAGGGGAAAACACTCGGCTGATTGATTATTATCAAAACATGGGTTTTACTTTTTTAGGGCTATTCTCAATTAAAGACCCAAAGGGTTTACCGCAACACTATCACACTGCCCCTGTTTGCTTGTTTGAGATTGAACTTTAAGGTTTTAGGTTTGATTTTGTACCTTTTTACAAAACACCTACATCATGACAACAAACGACAGCATCATTGTTCAGCAAGAATTTGAGGTTTCCCCCCAACTTTTATGGAAGTATCTCACCCAACTCGAACACATGCAAAAATGGTTTTTTGCAGCATTGACTTCTTTTGAACCCACAAGAGGGTTTAAGACATTTTTCACCTTTAATTATAACAATAAAAACTTTACCCATCTTTGGGAAGTGAGGGATGTTTTAGCACAAGAAAAACTGTGTTTAGGCTGGCAATACAAAGAATACCCTGGAGATTCTGAAGCAATTTTTGAGATTTCTTCTAGTCCAAAGGGGGCGATACTAAAACTCACGGCCAATATTCTTTCTCCGTTTCCAGAGATGGAAGAATTTAGCCGTGAGTCAATGCAAACCGGATGGACCGGTTTAATTCAAACGCAATTGAAAGCGTATGTTAGTTCGCTTTAAAGAAAGTTTACTTTCCCAGTAGCGATATCGTACATACCGCCTACAATTTGGATTTCTCCTGCCTGCTCCATTTCAGCTAAGACAGGACTTTCTTCACGAATACGATCAATGGTTAATTCTACATTTTTAGTTCCTACAGCATTGACAAAATCAATGTTTGCGGAAGTTCTATCTGCAGCATTTTCAGGTTCTGCTATGGCTTCTACTGCAGGCGCAATATTGTCTAACATAGCAGTTAGGTTTCCTAATTCTGCGTGATCGCAAGCTCCTTTTACGGCGCCACATGCAGTATGTCCTAATACTAAAATAAGTTTAGTCCCTGCAAGTTTAGAAGCAAACTCCATACTGCCTAGAATATCAGCGTTAACAAAGTTACCAGCAATTCGAACACTAAAAATATCTCCGATTCCTTGATCAAAAACCAATTCTGCAGGAACGCGAGAATCGATACAACTCAAAACCGTTGCAAAAGGAAATTGCCCGGTACTGGTTTGTTCAACTTGAAGGTTAAGATCACGTTCTACTTGCTGTTTTGCTGTAAAACGCTGGTTCCCTTCTTTTAATAATTCCAGCGCTTTTGCTGGCGAAATCGCATCCTGAGATGCTTTAGTTTGTGCATTCATCATCATCCTATTTTTTATCAAATATAATAGAGGCAACTAACTTATGCAATGCTTTTGTAGAGCATTTCAAAAACTTTATTGACGGCTTTTTGGATAACGCGCTCTCGGTTTTTACCAAAGCTAAATTTTTCTGAAACAACCCCCTTTGGCGAAGCTATCGCAATACAAACTGTACCTACTTCTGCGGTAGCATCTCCCTTACTAGGACCAGCATTTCCAGTGGTTGCCACAGCATAATCTGATTGGTATTTAGCTTTTGCCCCTGTGGCCATCGCTTCTGCAACTTGAAGACTTACAACACTGTGCTGTTCAATTATAGCTGGGGCTACGCCTAAAAGAGCAGTCTTACTCTGGGTGTGATACACCACTGCTCCCCCTTTAAAGAACTGCGATGCTCCTGGGATTTTTGTGATTCTCGCGGCAATCTCGCCTCCAGTACAACTTTCTGCTAGGGATAAACTCACTCCCTTTTCAATGCATTTTTTCTGGATTTGTTCTTCGACAGAAGCTTCTTCTTCAAAGCCCATAAAAATATCTTGTATCTGCGGTAAAAGAGTGGCTATTTGAGCATCAATTCTTTGATTGATTTCCACTTCATCTGGACCTTTACCTGATAAACGCAATCGCACTCTCCCGATGTTAGGGAGGTAGGCTAATTTAATATCATCAGGTAGATTATTTTCCCATTCTTCTATACGTTCTGCGATAACGCTTTCGCCTAAACCATAGGTCAAAACAGTTTTGTGTACTATATATGGACGAGTGTAATGTTGCTGTAACGCAGGAATAACCTCATCTTTAATTAAAGCTTTCATTTCAAATGGCACCCCCGGGAGAGAAATAATCACCTTATCCTCTTTTTCAAACCACATCCCAGAAGCGGTACCATATTTATTTTCAAGCACTTTTGCCTTTGAGGGCAACAATGCCTGCTTCCGGTTTTCGTCATTGATGGGAGTAGGCACATATTTGCGAAACATTTCTTCAATCTTCTCTAGCACCACCTCATTCTTAACTAGGACATCGTCAAAATATTCACATAGAGTATGCTTTGTTAAATCGTCTTTTGTGGGACCTAGACCACCAGTGAGTATAATCACCTGGGCTCTTTTTTGCGCCTCGTTAAGACAATCAACGATAACCTCTTTTTTATCAGAAATTGAAGTGATTTGAGCCACTTCAATCCCTACTTTATTGAGCTCTTTTGCTATAAAAACAGCATTGGTATTAACAATTTGACCAATGAGAATTTCATCTCCTATACTAACAATCTCTGCATACATAAGTTTTTGTACTCTTTAATTCAAAATACAATGAGGCGAACGCAATCAAGCTTTTGGTTTTATCCTTTTTTATGCCTCATTTAGCATTCGGCCAAAGATAATCATATCAAACACTTTTCAAAGTGAATATTAACCGAAGCTAATAACCACAGGCCTAAAGTTTATATCGCTGTTTTAAAAATGGCAGGATAAAGTTCAATTTCGCTTCTGGACACTGATCAAGGCTTTGCATACACAAGAACAGTTTGTCTTTATCTTCTAGACCTTTATTGAGCTTATACTTAATCCATGCCAGAGGCTTTTTATAGTTTTGGAAATACAAGAGTTTTAACTCCTTTGTAATTACCCCAGTATTATTTTTGATCTCAAGATGATTCGCTAGGGCTTGAACAACATATTGATCTGGATGTCTAAAACGGTGCCTAAGGTTAAGATCGAGTATTTCTGGAGAGGCTAGATAGAAATTCTCTAAAGTTGACTTTCTCAAAGGAGCTGCGCAGTGATCTATCCTCAAGTATTTCTTAAAACCCAAAATCTTTGCGATAGTCTGCTGCCCTAGTTTATAGCCCGCTTGCTTTTTTTCTTGCTTATTGCGCAAGGATTTGAAAAAACCTTGAGCTTTCTTATACCATATGTTTTCATAAAAAGGGGTCCAAATCCCTCTAATAACCGGTTTTCCCTCGATAAAAAAATCTTCTTCTTTTACCTCATTCAATAAAAAGAAATCATCATTAAAATACACAAAGTGCTCTGACAAGTCCGGTATTTTACACATCAGGGATGCGATAGATCTACTATTAAAATTAGGTAAATACGGTGAGTGCTCTTTAAAAATAACTTTGTGATCTACAACCCTCACACTAGGGAATTCTTTTTTTGCGCGAACTGGATCACTTAAAAAGTCTGGGGTTTGCTCATCAGTGACAATAAATATATTCCGAATAAATGGGGCAAATTTTAAAATTGATCGTACACTGTATTCTATCTCATTGATTTGTCCATACCGCATTTTGATGGTTTTGTTGTCAACCAGCGGCTGTTTCCCTAAATACTGCTGCATTTTTGCCTTATGCACTGGATCGTTTCCATCTACCCAGGTAATTACAGCATCAATAATGAGTCCCTTTTTTGACATATATTATTATTTAGGGGCAAAAATGTACTTCCTATTTCACTTTAATTCGAAACAGCTCTTGCTCTTCGAGCCTCCCTACTAAAACATCATTTGGCGCAACAGGACCTACACCAGCTGGGGTACCTGTAAAAATAATATCGCCTATTTTAAGGGTGAAAAACTGAGAAACATAGGCGATTAATTCATCTATTTTCCAAAGCATCAAAGCAGTGTTCCCCGATTGCACCACCGTTTCATTTTTTTCTAATTCAAAACGCAGTTGATCTACCGGTGGAAGGCTATCTTTCTTCAACCATTTCCCCACTACTGCTGCACCATCAAAGCCTTTTGCCTTTTCCCACGGCAGCCCTTTAGCCTTTAACTTAGCCTGTAAATCTCGAGCAGTAAAATCAATCCCCAAACCTATTTCGTCATAATATTTATGGGCAAATTTTGGCTGAATGTGTTTGCCTATACGATTGATACGCACAAGAACTTCTAGCTCGTGATGCACATCATTAGAAAATTCTGGAATAAAAAAGGGTTGACCCTTTAGCGCTATGGCAGTATCGGGTTTTAAAAAAACCACTGGATCGGTGGGCTTTTCGTTAGAGAGTTCTTTGATGTGATCCGTGTAATTACG
>JBELLO010000061.1:0-8302 GCA_042096495.1 Candidatus Arcticimaribacter sp. | reverse complement strand
TTGATATTGGTACGACTAAAATAGTCGCCATGGTTGGGCAAAAAAACGAATTTGATAAAGTAGAAATCCTGGGAATAGGGAAATCTCAAAGTTTAGGCGTGCACCGTGGAGTGGTCAACAATATCACACAGACCATACAGTCGATCCAACAAGCAACACTAGAAGCTGAAGCAAAATCTGGCGTAACCATAAACGATGTTGTCGTTGGAATCGCTGGGCAGCATATAAGAAGTCTTCAGCACAGTGACTATATCACAAGAGAAAATGCAGACGAGGTTATCGACGAGCAAGACATTGAAACCTTGATTAATCAAGTCCACAAGCTAGTGATGCTTCCAGGGGAAGAAATCATTCATGTTTTACCGCAAGAGTTCAAGGTCGATGGTCAAGCAGAGATCAAAGAACCCATCGGGATGTATGGCGGCAGGCTAGAAGCAAATTTTCATGTAGTTGTTGGTCAAGTTTCTTCGATACGCAATATTGGTCGTTGTATTAAAAGTGCAGGCCTAGAAATGGGCGAAATTACCCTTGAACCCATTGCTTCTTCAGATGCTGTTTTAAGCCAAGAAGAAAAAGAAGCAGGAGTCGCATTAATCGATATAGGTGGGGGAACCACAGACCTTGCCATTTTTAAAGATGGGATTATTCGCCATACTGCGGTAATTCCTTTTGGTGGAAATGTGATTACCGAAGATATCAAAGAAGGCTGTTCCATTATTCAAAAGCAAGCAGAATTGCTTAAAGTAAAATTTGGTTCAGCATGGCCAGGAGAAAATAAAGAAACAGAAATTGTTTCTATCCCGGGTTTAAGAGGGCGTGATCCAAAAGAGATTTCTTTAAAAACATTGTCTAAAATCATCAATGCAAGGGTGATTGAAATCATCGAACAGTGCTATTTAGAAATTAAAAATTATGGGCACGACGATCAAAAGAAAAAACTTATTGCAGGGATTGTTTTAACCGGTGGCGGAAGCCAATTAAAACACCTAAAGCAATTAGTGGAATACATCACAGGAATGGATACCCGTGTGGGCTATCCTAACGAACATTTAGCAGGAGATTCAGACGAATCTACCACAAGTCCAACCTTCTCTACAGCAGTTGGTTTATTGATGGCAGCCTTAGATAAAATGCCAGTAGATGTAATGCCAGAGCCGCAAGAAGTTCCGCAAGAGCAAGATGTGCCAGTGGACGAGATACCACAGCCCATTGTTCCAAAGAACAGAAATTCCATTTTTGAACAATGGACCGATAAGTTTAAAGAATTTTTAGATAAAGCCTAAAGAAAAAGCACATGTCAGAAGAAACCATGGACAACATCCCAGGGAATTTTAATTTTGATTTGCCTAAAAACCGCAGTAATGTCATCAAGGTCATTGGAATCGGTGGGGGTGGAGGTAATGCAATCAACTACATGTTCCAGCAAGGAATCATGGGGGTTGATTTTGTGATTTGTAATACCGACTCACAGGCATTAGAGAAAAGTGCAGTTCCCATTAAAATACAATTAGGCGCTTCTTTGACAGAAGGGCTAGGTGCAGGCGCAAATCCAGATGTTGGGAGACAGGCCGCACAAGAAAGTTTAGAAGATGTAAAAACCCTACTTTCTACCCAGACAAAAATGATTTTTATCACTGCCGGTATGGGGGGTGGAACTGGAACGGGGGCAGCGCCTATTATTGCAAAAATGGCCCGCGAGATGGATATCTTAACCGTTGGGATAGTCACCATGCCCTTTCAGTTTGAAGGGAAAATTCGCCTTGAACAAGCGCAAAAAGGACTCGAAGAACTAAAAGCTAGTGTAGACTCCCTTATCGTCATCAACAACAATAAACTAAGAGAAGTTTATGGCAACTTAGGCTTTAAAGCAGGCTTCGCCAAAGCAGACGAAGTTTTAGCCACTGCTGCTAGAGGTATTGCAGAAGTAATCACCCACCACTACACACAAAACATTGACTTAAAAGACGCAAAAACAGTCTTGAGTAACAGTGGTTCTGCCATCATGGGATCTGCCATTGCTGAAGGGGCAAATCGCGCCCAAGAGTCCATTGTTAAAGCCTTAGACTCTCCTTTGCTAAATGACAATAAAATCACAGGCTGTAAAAATGTACTGCTATTAATTGTCTCTGGAGAAGAAGAAATTACCATTGATGAAATCGGAGAAATCAACGACTTCATTCAAACCGAAGCAGGTAATAATACGAATATTATCATGGGGGTAGGAGAAGATCCAGCCCTGGGCAGTAGCATCTCTGTCACCATTATTGCCACCGGTTTTAACTCAGAACAACAACACCAAATCGTCAATACCGAGGCAAAGAAAATCATCCATACCCTGGAAGAAGAGCAGCCTTTAGTTCAGGATTTAACCCAGGCAAAAGCCCCGCAAAGTATCTTTGAAGCGCCTATTGAAACTCCTTCAAACGAGCCTATTGTCAAGTACAACCTAGAAGAAGAAGTAGAAGAAAGTGAAGCTGTGTTTGAGGCTTCGCCAAAAGAAGATTCAATTGATCAAGCCGTCATCAATGCTATTGAAGTAGAAGATGTTCAAGTGGTCTCTCCTGTAAATGGAATTGAAGTGGTAGATCCTATTGTGGTTACAGCAGAGGAAAACCCTCTAATTGCAACCACAGAAGAAATCGCTTCGCTCGAAGTAACGGCAGAAGTCATAACCCCTCTAGCGCAAACACCAACTAGCGAAACTCATGAAGAAACAGCTGTTGAAGATGATTTTATCTTTAACGAAATCAATCCTTCTATTAATGAAATTGATGTTGTTGATCACGAATTAGTAGAAAGTGAGGAAAAGCAGCAAATTCAATTTGAATTCGAATTACCGATTCAAAAAGAGCTTACTACAGAAGAGATTGAAGTTCCTCAAACAATAGAAGAACCTATGGCAACGGTTTTCCAATTAGAAGAGATCGAAGAAGCCCCTGTCAATCAAATAGAGGAACCACAGACTACTGAAATTGCTGATATTGAACTAAAGGTAATTGCAGAACTTCCTGAAAAAGAGGATGCAAAATCAGTGCTTCCTCCTACTGGGTCAAGCCCGTTTGATCAATCGATTCGCGAAAGCATCAACCTTCAAAACGAAAAGCGAAAAGAGCAATTAAAACAGTTCAATTATACCTTTAACAACAATATCAATCGCATTGAAGAAATGGAGCGTCAACCAGCCTACAAGCGCCTAGGCTTTGAACTTGATGCAGCTCCAGAAGAGCAAGCTCCTTCAACACTTTCACTTGACAATGACTCGAACGACGATATACAGTTGAGATCAAACAATTCATTTTTACACGATAACGTAGACTAAACATGGGGATATTAGCCAATTTAACAGACGAGATTAAGAACGCCATGCGCGCAAAAGATAGCCTTAAGCTAGAAGCTTTACGCGCCATTAAATCTGCGGTAATATTAGAGCAAACTGCTACTGCAGCAGGAACAGAGCTTACCGAAGAACAAGAGATTAAATTGGTTCAAAAACTAGTTAAGCAACGCAAAGACAGCGCACAAATCTTTAGAGATCAAAACCGCCCGGACCTCGCAGAGCCAGAAGAGGCTCAAGCCGAAATAATCTCGGTCTTTTTACCCGCACAATTGTCTGAAGATGAAATCAGAAAAATCGTGCAAGACATCATCACTCAAACAAGTGCTGAGGGGATGAAAGACATGGGCAAAGTAATGGGAATGGCCTCAAAGCAAATGGCTGGAACCGCAGATGGTAAAACCATTTCTACCATCGTTAAAGCATTACTTTCTTAAGGGATTAGCTGCAGTTAATTACAATTTTCCCACGCACTTTTCTATCCATCATTTCTTGCATGGCTTTTTGTGCTTCTGCTAGGGGATACTGTGCATGTAGGTGTGGATTAAGTTTTCCTTCTGCATGCCATTGAACTAATTCTATGGTGTTTGTCATGTTATCTGTGGGGAACTGCATGGCCCATGATCCCCAAAATACACCCACAATTTGACAGCCTTTTAACAGGGCTAAATTCAAAGGGATTTTAGGGATTTCACCTGCCGCAAAGCCCACTACTAAATAGCGCCCTTCCCAGCCAATGGCCCTTAATGCTGGTTCGGCGAATTTATCCCCGATAGGGTCATAGATTACATCTGCTCCTTTTCCTTCTGTTAGGGCTTTTATCCGCTCTTTAAGATCTTCTTCAGTGTAGTTAATCCCTTCGTCGGCACCATAGGATTTACAGAGTTCAATTTTTTCTTGGGTAGAAGCACAAGCAATTACTTTAGCGCCCATTTGTTTTCCTAGTTCTACTGCTGCAAGTCCCACTCCGCCAGACGCCCCTAGAACAACAAGGGTTTCACCTTCTTTTAGTTTTGCTCTGTTTTTTAGGGCGTGATAAGAGGTACCATAGGCCATTAAAAAAGAGGCAGCAGTGGCATAATCCATTTTTGGCGGTTTAGGGAAGACATTTTTGGCGGGAGCGATAACTTCTTCGGCGAAGCCTCCATTTGCCACAAAACCAAAAACTTCTTGCCCTTCTTTGAGGTGTTTTACTTTGCTCCCCACTGCGCTTACCACTCCTGCGATATCGCTTCCTGGGGTAAAGGGTAGGGCTGGTTTATATTGATATTTTCCTTGAATAATCAAGGTGTCTGGGAAATTCAAACTACAGGCTTTCACTTGAATAACAACTTCTTTTTCACCTGGGGTTAGGGCAGGAAGTTCTTTTAAAACAAGATCAGATGGGGGGCCATATTTTTCACAAACGATTGCTTTCATAAATTTGATTTTTTTACCAACTATCGATAAACGAGTTGGGGTTATTTTTTGAGTTAAGGGTAAAACAGCCATGTGCTGTTGCGATTCTATTTCTGGTTTCGACTGGGTCAATTACTTCATCAAACTCTAAAGTTTCTGCCGCATTAATGGCTTTTCCTTTTTCGTATTCTTGTGCGACAAGTTGATCGTATAAGCGCTGTCTTTCTTTTTCGTCTTCAATGGCTTCTAGTTCTTTTTTATAGCCCAGTTTAACGGCACCTTCTAGTCCCATTGCACCAAACTCTCCGCTTTGCCATGCTAGGGTTAAAAAAGAGACGTGGAAGCTACCGCCAGCCATCGCCATGGCCCCTAGACCATATGCCTTTCTAAGAACAATCGTAATCATGGGAACTTCTAGAGCAGCGGCACTTAAAAATAGTCGAGAAGAATGTCGAATAAGTCCTTTTGCTTCATGTTCTGGTCCTACCATAAATCCTGGGGTGTCACAAAGGGAAATCACAGGAAGATTAAAGGCATTGCACAGTTGTAAAAAACGCGCTGCTTTGTCTGCAGCATAACTGTCAATTGCTCCGCCCAGATGTCGAGTACTATTTGCTATAATGCCATAGGGTTTTCCTTCGATCCTAATCAAAGCAGTGACCATGTTTTTTGCAAACTGAGCTCTTAGTTCAAGTACTGTATCAACATCTGCTATGGTGTTGATAATGGCAGTAATATCGTAGGCATAGCGACGATCCTCTGGAAGAATATCGTAGAGGGCTTCTTGTTTAGGCGCTTTCCATTGTTTGATTTCACCTTGAAAGTAGCTCAAGTATTTTTTAGCCACTGCAACTGCCTCTACTTCATCTGCTACCAGGATGTCAATAACGCCCTCTTTTGCGAGGGTTTTAGCAGGCCCGATATCCTTAGGGTGAAACTGACCTAGTCCACCTCCTTCTATCATGGCAGGTCCCCCCATGCCCATTGAACTGTCTTTTGTCGCAATGATAACATCTGAACAGCCTGCAATGGCGGCATTTCCAGCAAAACAATACCCGCCAACGATGGCGATCCTAGGAACTTTTCCGCTTAAGCGGGCAAACGCATACCAGGTAGGAAGGTCAAGCCCTCCAGTGCTTACATGGTGGAAATCTACATCGCCAGGGCGACCCCCACCGCCTTCCACAAAGAATAGAATGGGGCAGTGGGCTTTTTTAGCTAAAGCCATTAAACGATCTGTTTTTTTATGGCCAAAGGCGCCTTGGGTTCCTGCTAAAACAGTGTAGTCATAGCTGAGGATATAACAGTTTATTTTTTTTGAAAACAAATCAGAGTTGATTGTTCCAATACCGCTAATCAGTCCATCTGCAGGGGTGTTTTCTCTAAGCTCTTTAATGGATTTACGTCCTTTTTGTGCTGCAACAATCAATCCACCTATTTCTTGGAATGATCCTTTATCGCAAAGGTCATTAATGTTTTCTCTAGCAGTTCTTTTACCTTTTGCATGTCGTTTACTAACGGCAGCCTTACGGTTACTGTCTTCAAGAAGGCGTTTGCGCGCTTGAAGTTCTTTAAGGTCTTTACGGGCGCTCGATGTATTTTTTTTTGCCATAGGCTAAAGTTACACAAAGGTGATCATATCCTTTTTTAAATGAGGTAATTCGTTAAAGGAGAGGAGATTGAATTTATTTTCGGCATATAAAAAGCTAGAAAAAGAAGTATTTCGAATGGAGAAATTTAATTCTGCGACTGCTTTTTCTGTGCTTAGCCCTAAACATTCTGCTGTGATTGCACTAATGGTTCCGCCAGAGCTAAAGATTCCAACGGTTTCCCCTTTGGCGGTAGCCGCTAAAACTTGATCTAAGCCTTCTTTGACATCGGCTCTAAATTCTTTCCAAGTGGGCATGTCTTTAACGGTGATATTCCCTTCTGCCCATTCGCCTAAAAAATGCTGAAAGCCCAACATGGCATTGCGCATGGTTTTTTTAGGATCACGCTTTGTACTCTCTTCTAGCGCGATAAGATAGGGGTCTGTTTTGATCAAATCGGGGAGAGCAATTTTCATGGTTGCTATTCCATTGTGTTCTTTTAATCCATTGATGATAATAGGGGTAGGGAGGTCTATTCCTTTCGCCAGATATTTATTTGCAACAGCTTTAAAGGTGTCGATTTGTCGATCAAGTGGGCCTACAAAAATCTTATCAAAAGAAATATTTTCTTTGAGAAGGTAGTCTCCTAATAACTGTGCTTGCTGGACTCCTTTATCAGACAAAACGTCATAGTTTTCTGCACCTAAAGAAGCTTGACCGTGTCGAAAAAAGTATAATTTACTCATGCGAGCTTAGCTTGATGATGGTTTTTTTAGTAGTTGTACTAAGCTAGTAATTTGATTCGGATTAATCTTTGGTGTGGGGGGTAGTTTTATGGGAGAGAAGATAAATTGCATTTCTTTATTTTGTTTCCACTAGTGATAGTCTTAGTTTTGCTATTAACTGGCCTAGTAGTTCAACTGGATAGAATATCAGATTTCGGCTCTGAGGGTTAGGGGTTCGAATCCTCTCTAGGTCACTTCCACATTAAAAGCAAGCGATAGAAAACGCTTGCTTTTTTTAGTTTGGCGCTATTGGGTTTAAAATTTATCCAATAATTGAAGTGTGATTTTATACACTTATCCTGTGATTACATCTAGGGCTCCTTTTAAGACACTAATGGATACAGTCTCTTCTTTTAGTTCGATATATTCGCCATCAATTTGAATGGAAAAAGGAGTAGAGGGAGCTTTTATTTGAAGCTGAGTGATTTCTTTTTCGAACAGATTTTTTCTTTGCAAGGGGTGTTTAAAAAGCCCTATTTGAAGCATAAAACTAGATAGTTTTAGCCAGTTTTGTTGTGGTAGAGTGGCTAAGTTGAGCTTTCCATCATTAGTTACTGCAGTTGGGGTTAGTGTTCTGCCGTATCCTTGCTCGTTAGTGTTTGATATCATGAGTGTATACGGAGTGTATTTCAAGTTTTTACCTTCTTCAATTAGTTCAAAAGTTTTAAATCGAAAATCAAATAAGGCACTCCAAAAAGCAATACAATAGCCTAAAAGTCCGTGTATTTTTCTTTTTTGATAGGCATGAATAAAATCAACTTCTATCCCAAATCCAATATTGCCAAAAAAATAATGATCGTTTGCTTTTCCCACGTCCATCGGTTGGGTTTTTTGTGTAACCAAAAGTTGTAGAGCGTCTTGAATATTTGTGGGGATGCGAAAATGTCTTGCAATTCCATTTCCTGAACCCATAGGGAGAATACCCATGCTTAATGGATGGCCCATTAAGGCTTTTCCCACCTCTAGGATTGTCCCATCTCCGCCACACGCTACCACAGTATTAAAGCCTTTTTCTATGGCTTGATTTACCATGTAGTCTACTTTTTTTTCTGCAGTCCAAAAATCAATTTCTATTGTTTCATTTCGTGATTGAAAGAAGGTTTCGATCATCTCTTTTAAAGTATGACTCCTCTTTCTTGAAACAGGGTTAATGATAAAAAAATAGCGGTTCATTCGATGAATTGAAAATAGGGTGT
>JBELLO010000060.1:0-8347 GCA_042096495.1 Candidatus Arcticimaribacter sp. | reverse complement strand
GGCCGCACAGATAGTAGGTCGTGTAGATGCTGCAGATAAAAAGAAGCTCACCATCGTTAGTCCATATGGTGAATTCACTTATTAGTCCTCTCAAACTTTAACAGTAGATTTTATTTTTGTGCAAATTTGATTCATTATCTTTAATAAAAAAAGAAAATGAAAAAGATGAGCTGGGCCCTAGGGTCTAAAATTCTTTTACTTGCTGCTACCGTTATTTTTCAGCAGTGTAGTAAGGGTGACGATGGGGGAGACACTCCTCCTACGACAGAGCCATTAACGATTACTGTCACCGCTTCAAATTTCAATACTAATTTTGATGAAAATCCTTCTGATGGCGCAAGCATAGGAACCGTTCAAGGAAGCACTAACAGCGGTAGTGTTCGTTTTTCAATTGTATCACAAAGTGATGCTGGGGCCATTGCCATTAATGCAAGTAGTGGGCAAATTACTGTAGGCGATGCTAGTCTATTTGACTATGAAACGCGCATGGTCATTACTGCAGTTGTGCGGGTTAGTTCTGGAAGTGTTTCAGAAGAGGTTACAGTAACCATCAATCTTGTGGATTTGAGCGAGGTAGATATTTCTGCTTTAACGCTTTGGGAAGGAACTGCACTGACTTTTTCTAAAGCGAATGGTGGTGATCCTACCCAGTCAGAAAATCAAGATCGCATTACAGCTAATGTCTGGTTGACAAGAGGTGATCTAGGAATACTGTACAATGCCGTTACAGAAGGGGCTGCAAACAATGATTCTAGTCCCGCTGGAACAGAATGGGCACAAGGGACTTTTGCAGATTTAGAAATGATGGAGTTCAATAATTTCCGTGCTGCTTGCCCTAATAATAAACCTAAAAACGTAGTGGGAATTCCCATGGTTGTTCATCTAATCCAAGATGATGTGTACATTGAACTTACGATTACTTCTTGGGCACAAGGAAAACTAGGCGGCTTTACTTATCAACGCAGTACCCCTTAATATGAAGTATAGTTTTCTGCTTTTTATGTTGTTTTCTTCTGTTGTTTTTGGGCAAGAATGGGAAGAAGAATTTGGGTTAGCACAAGAAAAAGCAGCTTTAGAAGAAAAGAAATTGTTATTGGTTTTTTCTGGTTCTGACTGGTGTATCCCCTGTATACGCCTAGAGAAAGAAGTTTGGCAAGACGCCGTTTTTTTGGCTTATGCCAAAGAAAATCTAGTGCTATATCGAGCAGATTTCCCCAAACGAAAAAAGAATCAGCTGCCACAAGTATTAAAAGAAAAGCACGATAATTTAGCCGCTCAATATAACCCAAAGGGGTATTTTCCATGGGTGGTGGTTTTTAGTCCTGACAAAGAGGTAAAGGGTACTTTTATTTATACAAAAGCCCCCGTGTTAAACTATATTGAACAGATAAAATCTTTCTAAAATGAGACGTTTTTTTACGGCCTTATTTATTTTTCTATTCGCAATTGCTAGTGCAAAAGCACAAGCTGTTTTTCAACATTCGTTTAAAAAGATGGGGTCTGCATTTGATTTGACCCTAGTGGCAAAGAACCAGTTAGAGGCAGATCAATTGTTTCAAGAAGCCATCGCAGAAATTGATCGTATTGAACGGCTGATCTCTTCTTGGGATGAGGCTTCTGAAACTTCTTTAGTCAATCAGATGTCTGGAAAACAGTCGGTTAAAGTATCAAAAGAATTATATGATTTAGTTTTTCGCGCTAAAGCAATCGCACAATTGACCGATGGGGCCTTTGATCCCACCTATGCTTCTGTCGATAAAATCTGGACATTTGATGGCCGAAGTATAAATGCACCAAACGATGAGATAATCGCTGCATCTGTGGCTAAGATAGGATACGATAAGCTAACGCTAAATCCAACTGAAAGTACACTTTACTTGCCCTTAGCTGGAATGAAAATTGGTTTTGGCGGGATAGGAAAAGGGTATGCAGCAGATCGTGTTAAGCTTCTCTTGCAAGCAAAAGGTGTGATCGCGGGTATTGTTAATGCCTCTGGTGATATGTCTGCATGGGGCAAGCAACCTAACGGAGCGTCGTGGCAGGTAGGACTCGTTAACCCAAAGAATAAAGAAAAGGTTTTTGCGTGGTTTCCTATAAATAACCAGGCCGTTGTCACTTCTGGAGATTATGAAAAGTTTTTGATGATCAATGGTAAACGCTATGGGCATATTATTAACCCTAAAACAGGCTATCCCAGTCAAGGCGTGATTAGTTGCACCGTTTTTGCCCCTAAAGCTGAACTTGCAGATGCACTTTCAACCGCTCTTTTTGTAATGGGTGTTGAAACAGGTTTAGACTTTATTAATCAATTAAAACAAGTAGAGGCCATCGTGATTGATGATGATGGGAAAATATTTACTTCAAAAAATATTACAATCGATGAAACGATATAAAGCAGTCTTATTGTTAGTTTTCTTATGCTCTTCTTGCACTGTAGTGAAAGAGTACAATAAAATTGCCATCAATGATCAAGACATGCAATTGAGTGCTTTTCCATGTGAACGTTTTGAGACAAATTTTCAAATCTATCGTGAGGCCGCTGCAGGGGCAAATGGTGGAAAAACTGGTGGGGGCTGTGGGTGTAATTAGGCAATTTTTATTGTTAGCAACTTTCTCGCTTCCTTTGCTAGTGTCAGCTCAGGTGGATTCTTTAACGCAGTTCAAGAAAAAAGTTTTGGATGCGGTTGAGGTTGATATTTTGATGAGTTATTATGAGCAAGAAGGGACGCATGCGGCAGTCACAGGAGGTTTAGGGAATGAATATTTAACAGATTACAGCCCTTCTATTGTCGTGAGAATGCCGGTAAATGAAGATGCGATTATAACGGCAGACGTAGGACTTTCTGCCTACACTTCTGCCAGTTCTAGTAATGGGAATCCTTTTAATCGAACGGGAGCATCAAATGCTGGAGAAGGTGATGATAATTATCCTAGGGGTAGTCAAGGCGGTTCTCCGCCTCAAGGTTCCCCATGGATTGCTTCTACTGGCGCTTCGCGAAAAGATGTATTGACTACTGTTAACGTTGGCTATCAAAAAGCAAGTGATGATCGAAATCGCTATTGGGGGGTCAACATGGGGGGCTCCCTAGAATACGATTATGAATCTTTTAATGCTGGCGCTTCTTTTGCACAATTATGGAATGAAAAAAACACGGAGCTATCGCTAAAAGGACAAGTCTATCTAGATCGCTGGAAGCCCATCATTCCTACAGAATTACACGAATATGAATTGTTTCAAGAAACCTTTTTGTACAATGAACAAAGTTACTTTAGGGGAGTAAGTATTATAGATAATCAAGGCAATAGCGTGGCCGCTTATCGACCAGATAACTTTGAATCGTATACCACTGTACACCGCAATTCTTTTGCAGTTTCGATAGGCTTATCACAAGTGCTAAGCCCAAAGTTACAGGGTGCTATTTTTGCAGATATAGTGCGACAAGAGGGCTTGTTGTCTAATCCATTGCAGCGGGTTTATTTTGAAGATAGGAGTGATTACTATGTGGGTAATTTCAGAACCCTGGGGAGCTATGATTCAACCGATAATACTGATCTTTTTCATCTTGCAGATGATGTCGAACGATTGCCTAGTAGTCGCTTAAAAACCCCTGTGGGTATGCGATTGAATTATTATTTAAACGAGTATGTGGTCTTGCGTTCTTATCTGCGTTACTATCAAGATGATTGGGGGATTAAATCAAACACCTTGCAACTCGAAATGCCTATAAGATTTAGTTTAGCCTGGAAGTTTGTGCCCATCTATCGTTATTACAATCAAACCGCTGCAACTTATTTTGCCCCTTACAATAGTCATATATCAACAACGGCTTTTTATACATCAGATTATGACTTAGCACAGTTTAATAGCCATCAATGGGGATTCTCCATTGGCTACAGATCGGTATTTAGTACTTTAAAACTATTTGATTTCGGACTAAAAGCCGCGCAATTACGTGCTCAAGTTTATAATCGCAGCGATGGCTTATCGGCCTTTGTCGTCTCTACTGCTTTTCAATTTGTTTTAGATCAATAGCCATAGCTATTGAGAGAAATTGAGTAAATTTGTACTTCGAGAATTTCCACTATGCTAGAAAAACTACAAATCATTCAACAGCGTTTTGACGAAGTGTCAGATTTGATCATTCAACCTGATATCATTTCTGATCAAAAGCGCTATGTACAGCTCAATAAAGAATACAAAGACTTGAGTAAATTGATGGAAAAGGGGAAGGTGTATAAAGCCCTTTTATCTAATCAAGAAGAGGCATTAGAAATCATCAAAGACGGCGGGGACGATGAAATGGTCGAAATGGCTAAAATGCAACTCGACGAAGCAAAAGAAAGTTTACCTGGCCTAGAAGAAGAAATTAAATACATGCTCATCCCAAAAGATCCAGAAGATGCGAAGAATGTCGTGATCGAAATCCGCGCTGGAACCGGGGGAGACGAAGCCAGTATTTTTGCAGGGGACCTTTATAGAATGTATACAAAGTATTGCTCAGATCGCGGTTGGTCGGCAAGTTTAATGGACAGCAGCGAAGGAACCGCTGGTGGATTTAAAGAAATCATTTTTGAAGTATCTGGCGAAGATGTTTATGGAACGATGAAATTTGAGTCCGGTGTTCACCGCGTTCAACGTGTACCACAAACCGAAACGCAAGGTAGGGTACACACCTCTGCGGCTACAGTAATGGTTCTTCCAGAAGCAGAAGAGTTTGATGTTGAAATCAACATGAATGATGTTCGAGTGGATTACTTCTGTTCTTCTGGTCCTGGAGGGCAATCGGTTAACACAACCTATTCTGCAGTGCGTTTAACACACGAACCTACAGGGATTGTCGCGCAATGTCAAGATCAAAAGTCTCAGCATAAAAATAAAGACAAGGCCCTTAAAGTATTGCGTTCGCGTTTATACGAGCTAGAGCTGTCTAAAAAGTTAGAGGCAGATGCCGAAAAGCGAAACTCTCTTGTTTCTTCTGGAGATCGTTCTGCTAAGATTAGAACCTATAACTATCCACAAGGTAGGGTAACCGATCACCGCATTGGTTTAACCTTATACGATTTACAAAACATTATTAATGGGGACATTAGCAAATTGATTGACGAGTTGCAATTGTTCCAGAATACAGAAAAATTAAAAGAAGCCGGAGAGGTGTTTTAAGGATGAAGCTAGCAGAACTCAAAGCCGAAATTTTACAAAAAAAATCTTTTCTATGTGTAGGCTTAGACATCGATCTAGAAAAAGTGCCTGCACAATTTAAAAATTCTCCTACAGCTTTAGTAGATTTTTCAAAAGCTATTATAGATGCCACAGCACCTTTTGCTGTAGCGTATAAACCCAATATTGCTTTCTTTGAAACTTATGGGGTAGAGGGTATAGCTGCACTTAAAGAAGTGATCGATTACTTGAATGCCCATTACCCTAATCACTTCACTATTGCAGATGCTAAAAGAGGAGATATAGGAAATACTTCCACCCGTTATGCCAAAGCTTATTTCGAGACTTTAGGTTTTGATTCGATTACTGTAGCCCCTTATATGGGAAAAGATTCTGTAGAGCCTTTTTTAGCTTTCGAAGAAAAGTATACAATTTTATTAGCCTTGACTTCTAATCCCGGTTCAGCAGATTTTCAACGCATTGAAGCAAACGGAACTCCTGTCTATCAGACGGTGTTAAAAACTGCGCAAACTTGGCAAGGAAGTGAGCGTTTAATGTATGTGGTAGGCGCTACTCGCGCCGAAGCCTTGCAAGAAATTCGCGCTACCATTCCAGATGCCTTTTTACTGGTTCCAGGAGTAGGTGCACAAGGCGGTAGTTTATCAGAAGTGGCCCAGAATGGGTTAAATGATGATGTAGGCTTATTGGTCAATTCTTCTCGCGGGATTATTTATGCTTCCCAAAAAGAGGATTTTGTAGAAGCTGCAGCAAATGCTGCCAAAGTATTGCAAGAAGAAATGGCTGTTTTGCTTCAAGAAAAGAATTTGATCTAATGTTAAACTATACTGTTTACCGGTCAGAAGAAAATAAACCCTGGGTTACCTTTATCCATGGGGCAGGAGGGAGTTCAACAATTTGGTTTAAACAAATCAAGAGTTTTTCTAAGTTCTTTAACCTTCTTTTGATCGATTTACGGGGGCATGGTAAGTCAAAGCATCATATGCTTGATTTAGCGAATAGTACCTATACTTTTGATGCGATTGCCGCGGATATTATTGAGGTGTTAGATCATGAAAAAATTGCGAAATCTCATTTTATGGGAATCTCTTTGGGAACCATATTAATACGTGCCATTGCAGAAAAGTCTCCAGAACGTGTCAAGAGCTTGATTATGGGGGGAGCGATTTTAAAGCTCAATTTTCGCTCGCGTTTATTGATGCGCTTTGGCAACGCCACAAAATCTATCTTACCTTATATGTGGTTGTATAAAATGCTGGCCTTTATCATTATGCCTAATCGCAATCACAAAGAGTCGCGTCTTCTCTTTATCCGAGAGGCTAAAAAGTTGTACCAAAAAGAATTTATTCGCTGGTTTAAATTAACCTCTGAAGTAATTCCACTGCTCAAAATATTTCGACAAGAACAGATTAAGGTGCCTACCCTTTATGTGATGGGAGATCAAGACTATATGTTTTTACCCGCAGTGCGCAGTGTGGTGAGCCAGCACAAACTTTCACAATTGCAAGTGATTCCAGATTGTGGACATGTTGTGAATGTAGAACGACCACAAAAGTTTAACCACTTGACCCTTGATTTTTTAAAAAGCCTTTAAGAAAAGACAACGGTTTTATTTTGATAGACCATCACCTTGCGATTGATATGTAGTTGTATGGCTTTTGATAATACCATTCTCTCTAAATCTCTTCCTTTTGCGATAAAATCCTGAATCGAATGCAGGTGAGAAACCTGGGTGATGTTTTGTTCAATGATTGGTCCAGCGTCTAATTCTTCTGTTACATAGTGGCTGGTTGCGCCAATGATTTTAACACCGCGTTCATAGGCAGAATGATACGGCTTTGCACCAGGAAAGGCAGGAAGGAAAGAGTGGTGGATATTGATGATTTTATTGGGGAAATGCTGAATAAGTTTTGGCGAAATTATCTGCATATAACGGGCTAAAACAATGCATTCTACTTCGTGTTTCTTTAGTATTTCTAATTGTTTTGCTTCTGCTTCGGCCTTAGTGTCTTTAGTCACTGGAACGTGATAGAAAGGAAGATCAAAACGTTCGGCAATTTCTCTTAAATCTTCGTGGTTACTCAAGATAAAAGGGATCTCTACGGCTAGTTCGTTAGACTGGTAACGCGCTAGAATATCATAAAGACAGTGGTCGTATTTAGAGACAAATAAAGCCATCTTAGGACGGTCCTCAAGGTTATACAACTCATAGGTGAGCGAATACTGTTCTGCAACAGCTTTGTCAAAAGTTTTTCTAAACTGTGCCTCTGGAAAGTCACCGTTGATAAACTCACATTCTAAGCGCATAAAAAAGAGCTTGTTTTCTCGATCGACATATTGATCGATGTAGAGAATGTTCCCAGCGTTAAGGTGAATAAAATTAGTTACCGTTGCGATAATCCCTTTTTGGTCTGGGCAATGTATATTGAGGATGAATTTTGACATGCATTGTATTTAAAGTTCAATACTACTAACTTTTACTTTAGTGGAAAAGAAAAACCCTTGGAACTCACAAAATGAACTCCAAGGGTTAAAAAAAACCGAACAATTATTATGGTTAGAAGCTGTAGATCGCAGCTACGATAAAGGTTGAAAGGCTGTCAGTTGCACCGTCTGCATTGCTGTAGAATTGACCTGAAGCAGTATCTAGACGTAATTCTGGCTTGATGATCATGTTTCCAGAAGTATAGCTTCCTGTGATTGTGAAAGAAGTATTGTCTCCTTCACCGCTTACAGAACCAATAGCACCTAAACCATCTTCAGAAAAAGCTTCATAACGTGCACCTAATGCAAAGCTATCTGAGAAAGAGTACTGTGGGTATAAAGCTACACCAGAGAATTCAACGTCGTTATCATCACTATAGCTTGTAGCGTTAAGACCTAAGTAGAAGCTATCTGTGATGTTAATTCCACCTGTGAAATCGATTTGTGAAACACCTGCAGTTCCACCCCCTAAATAGTTGATGTACTGTCCGTATAAGCCTACTTGAGCGCCAAACATATAATCTTCTCCTAATGGTTGGAATTCAGTCATGTCAGTTGAGTTTAATACACCTAACATAAGAGAAACGTCATCACTTACTGCGATATCAGCTTTAATCCCAGTGTGAGAGAAAGGCCCGTAAGAGAACATATAAGAGGTAGTGTAGTTAAAGTTAGCTACCGGAGAGA
>JBELLO010000059.1:0-8424 GCA_042096495.1 Candidatus Arcticimaribacter sp. | reverse complement strand
ACTAATTGAGAGCCGATTTGAGTCGCTAAACGAATGCGTTGTGCTTCGCCACCAGAAAGCGATTTAGAAGATCGATTTAAGGCCAAATAACTCAAGCCGACATTTAACAAGAATTCTGTTCTGGCTTTTACTTCTTTGATAATTTCTTCCCCGATTTTTAATTCGTTTGCAGAAAGCTTTTTAGGCAGTGCCAAAATCCATTGGTATAATTCTTTGAGATCCATTTGGGCAAGATCAGCAATGGACTTCTCTTCAATTTTAAAATTTAGCGCTTGCTCGTTCAGTCGATTACCTTGACAACTACGGCAACTTTCTTGATCCATAAATTCACCAGCCCAACGCTTTAAATTCATTGAATCGGCTTGCTGGTATTGGTTAAAGATAAAGTTCTCAATCCCTTCATAGTCAATTTTGTACTTACGGGTTACCCCTAGACTTTTTGAAGCGACAGAAAAGGACTCATTTCCTCCTCTTAAAATAACTTCAAGTGCTTTTACTGGGATATTTTCAATGGGATCTGCTAGTGAAAAGTTATAGCGTTTTGCAATAGTTTCCATTTGCTTATATCCCCATGAACTCTTTTTATTCCCAAGGGGTTTAATCCCTCCAGCAGCAATCGAGAGAGAGCGATCGGGGATGATTTTACTGGTATTAACCACATGTTGAACGCCTAAACCTTTACAGCTAGAGCACATCCCTTTAGGAGAATTAAATGAGAATGAATTTGGTTCTGGATTAGGGTAGGAAACCCCAGAGCTAGGACACATTAAATTGCGACTAAAATAGCGCGCTTCCCGTGTTTCGGCATCAAGAACCATTAAGGTGTCATTCCCCTGATACATGGCGGCAATCATGGACTCCCTTAATCGCTTGATACTGTTTTCACTATCGTTAATGGTCATGCGATCAACCACTAACTCAATATCGTGGGTTTTATAGCGATCGACCTTCATTCCTCTAGAAAGTTCAACAACAACGCCATCAACACGAACTTTTACAAAACCTTGACGGGCAAGGTTTTCAAACAATTCTCTATAGTGTCCTTTTCTTGATTTGATAATAGGGGCGAGCAGCATAACCTTCTTTTGGCTGTAATCTGCTAAGATTAAATCAATGATTTGGTCATCAGTATAGCTCACCATTTTTTCTTGAGAAACATAACTGTAAGCCGTCCCTATTCTTGCATACATCAAACGCAAGAAATCATAGAGTTCTGTAATGGTTCCCACCGTAGAACGAGGGCTCTTAGAAGTGGTTTTTTGTTCGATCGCAATAACGGGAGAGAGGCCATCGATCTTATCCACTTCAGGTCGCTCAAGATTTCCTAGAAATTGCCTTACATAGGCCGAAAATGTTTCCATATAACGGCGCTGTCCTTCGGCATAAATAGTGTCAAAGGCTAGGGAAGATTTTCCGCTTCCTGATAAACCCGTAATCACGACCAATTGGTCGCGTGGTATTTGGATATCAATATTTTTTAGATTGTGAACCCTTGCACCTTGTACGTCAATACAATTTTCCTCTATTGTCATTTATTTTTTTTCCTTTTTTGGGCTTAGAAAGTAGCTGCAGCGTCATCTCCTCTAGGGTCAGCACCGATACTAATATTTCCATTTTCCATTAAAATAGCATCTACTTTTCCTATAATACGGCTGTATTTTGCTTCTATATTGTGTCCTTTGTCTTTTAAACTATTGATGACGTTTTCGTCAAATGCATCGGGTTCTAACACGACCACATCTGGAAGCCATTGATGGTGAAAACGCGGGGCAGCCACTGCTTCTTGCATCCCCATTCCATGTTCATATACATTGAGTATGGTTTGAAAAACTGAGGTGATTATAGTTGAACCTCCTGGCGTCCCTACCACCATATACAATTGGTTGTTTTTTTCAACGATGCTGGGGGTCATTGAGCTTAGCATGCGTTTTTTTGGCGCAATGCTATTTGCTTCACTCCCGGTTAAACCAAACATATTTGGGGTACCTGGTTTACTGCTAAAATCATCCATTTCATTGTTCATAAACACTCCGATCTCATCCACATACACCTTTGACCCATACGCACCATTTAAGGTTGTGGTAACAGAAACGGCATTTCCATCTTTGTCTACGATAGAGAAATGAGTGGTTTCATCACTTTCGACAACAATGATGTCACCATGAGAAACATCTTTTGATAAGGTGGCATTGTCTGCAGAATAATTTTGCATTCTTTCTGCGATATAAGAAGGATCGATTAAGTGTGCCTGTGGGACAGAGACAAAGTCTGGATCTCCTAAAAAATGACTACGATCCGCATAAGAACGACGTTCTGCCTCAATCATTAAATGCATACTTTCTGTGGTGTTATGTCCCATGCTTTTAAGGTCATAAGGGGCCACCATTTGCATCATTTGGCCTAAGCAAATACCACCACTTGATGGGGGAGCCATTGAAATTACATTGAGATCCTTGTAGCTAAATTGAATGGGATCACGCCATTTAGGTTCATAAACCTTTAAATCTTCAAGGCTTAAAATCCCACCTGTTGCTTGTGTTTTATTGACCATGGCTTCTGCGACCCAACCCTCATAAAATCCGGCATTTCCTTTTGCTGCGATTGCTTTTAAAGTTTTTGCGAGAGGAAGGTTGACAATGCGGTCTTCTGCCTTGTGCTCTTGCGCAAAGAAAGTGTCTTCTCCATTTACATCCACAAACAAGTCGCGATAGCGCTTAAAACTGCGGGCTTGTTTTTCGGTGATGATATAACCTTCTTCTGCTAATTTTATGGCTGGCGCCAAAAGTTGCTCAAGGGGTAAGGAACCCATTTTGCGATGTACTTCAAGTATTCCTGCAACTGCGCCAGGGATTCCCACGGCTAATCCTCCTACAGTACTCAGTTTAGGAATCACATTCCCTTCCTTATCAAGATAGAGGTCTTTTGTCGCTTTAAGCGGCGCCATTTCACGGTAATCTAGCGTTCCCGTTTCTCCTGTTGCGGTGCGATAAACAAAGAACCCTCCGCCAGTGATATTTCCAGCAACAGGATAAACTACGCTAAGCGCAAAACTAGTTGCAACCATAGCATCATATGCATTACCGCCTTGCTGCATCACTGTTTTTCCAGCTTCAGAAGCCTCTATACGGGCAGAAACAACAGCTGCCTTTATGTCTTGCTTTTGCGGAGCATTACATTGTGTAAAAAAGGGAAGGATCAGAAGAAGGACAATTTTTCTCATAATTTATTTTAAGCCTTAAATTTAAATAAAGTTCCCCAACTATTCTCTCAATTGCTGCTGATTCTTGCAATGGGCTTCAAGATCAGAAAAGAAGACTTTAAATTCTGAAATTAGTTGGGTTTTATTCGCCTCAATGGTACTTATTGCAGCAGGGAAATTAGAGGGGAAAGCGGTGCGTTTGCTCATGTGATATAAGATGCGTTCTAGACCTTTTATGGAGCGGTATTCTACCAGCCAATTTTGTTCTTTCATCAACTGAAATAGGCGCTGCATTTTATCGGGTAACAAAGCTTTTTGTGTTGCTGTATTACGATAAAAATCAGCCGCATAAGTATTCAAGGCTGCAGGATGATAATTGTCCCATAGTTGCGCTAAAAAATGATCATAAACAACATCGAGAATTACCCTTGCATAGTGACTGTGCTCAGGAAAGAATAACTTGCAGTGTTGTCTAAAAATAGGATGTGCATCTGTAAAGCGATCAATTTCCCGATGTAGCACAATCCCATCTTGAATCCTTTGCGAATAATGGCTGTATTGATTAGCGCGAATGCCATCTGCAATAAAGTTACCAAATCTAAGGTCGTTATCAGTTCCAGATAAATAAAGATGGGCGAGGAAATTCATTTGGTAAAAATAAACTCTTTTGTTCAACCACGCAGTTTTTAATTCTTTACAATTTTTATATTTGGTAAAATTTAATTCATGACCTTAATCAAATCTATTTCTGGAATCCGCGGGACTATTGGTGGACGCCCAGAAGATAACTTAACGCCTATTGATGCGGTAAAGTTTGCTGCTGCCTATGGCGCTTATATGCAAACTCAATCTAGGGAAGATAAAATGACGATTGTAATCGGTCGTGACGCCCGTATTTCTGGAGAGATGATACAGAGTTTAGTTATGCAAACCCTAGTAGGGATGGGGATTGACATCATTGATTTAGGTTTATCGACTACACCTACTGTAGAAATGGCAGTAGTTGAAAAAAATGCCGATGGAGGGATTATTTTAACCGCCAGCCACAACCCTAAACAATGGAATGCCCTTAAATTACTCGATGCTAATGGGGAATTTCTAGATGCTGCGGCAGGAGAAACAATCTTATCATTAGCGGAAGCAGAAGATTTTACGTTTGCCGAGGTTGATGACCTAGGAAAAGTAACCCAAGACGATACGGCTATAACAGCACATATAGAGGCGGTTTTAGCTCACCCACTAATTGATTTAGCGGCGATTAAAGCAGCCAATTTTTCTGCTGTGGTTGACGGTGTAAATTCAACTGGTGGTATTGCGCTACCCCCATTATTAGAGGCATTAGGCGTAAAGTGCTTTCAATTGTATTGTGACCCCACGGGGCATTTTCCGCACAACCCAGAGCCACTCAAAGAATATTTAGGAGATTTAGCTGAAGAGGTAGTGCGTAAAAAAGCAGATTTAGGAATTGTTGTAGACCCAGATGTGGACCGTTTAGCCTTTATGGATGAAACCGGAGAAATGTTCGGAGAAGAATATACTTTAGTGGCTTGTGCAGACTATGTTTTACGTAAAACTCCTGGGAACACGGTGTCAAACCTTTCTTCAACACGGGCTTTACGTGATGTAACAGAAGCAGCTGGGGGTCAGTATTTTGCTTCCGCCGTAGGCGAAGTAAATGTTGTCAATAAAATGAAAGAAAAACAAGCTGTAATCGGGGGAGAAGGCAATGGCGGAATTATCGATCCTAATCTTCATTATGGGCGTGATGCCCTGGTTGGGATTGCTTTGTTTTTGTCTTTATTAGCACAGCGTAAGTGTACTGTTTCTGCTTTAAAAGCTTCTTATCCTCAATACTATATGAGCAAGGGGAAAATCGCTCTTGAGGCCAGTTTAGATGTCGATGCATTATTGACGCAAATGGAGCACAACTATCAGAACGATCAACCCTTAACCATTGATGGGGTTAAGATTGATTTTCCCGAAGGCTGGGTCCATATGCGTAAATCCAATACAGAACCGATTATTCGCGTTTATGCAGAGGCAGGAACTCAGGAAAAAGCAGATGCTCTAACCCAGCGTTTTTCCAATGAGTTAATGGCTATTGCTGAGCAGTAGAAGGTGCTAAATGACTGTACTTAAATCGATTATGCGACCATAGGTATTGGCTGGGATCCTTGGCGATTTGCGCTTCTAATTGAGCGGTAAATAAATCTGTGATTTCATTTTCCTTGCACTGAGATGGATCTTTGACCAGTAGGGACACTTTAGCCGAATAATATCCGCGTTTTACTCTGTTTATCTCTGTGTAGTATACAGGGAAATTAAACTCTCTTGCCAGTCGATCTGCACCAGTAAATACCGGAACAACTGTTCCCATAAAAGGGCGCCAATAGCTTTTTGGTTTTGGTGAAGGGGATTGATCATTGATAAATCCATACAAACCAAAATCCCCTTTCTTTTCGTTAGAACGAATAAAGTCAATGGTTTTATAGCGGGATAGTAAGTATGCTTTGTGCTTTTCGCGAGATTTTGAGATTAAGTTGTTAAAGTACTTGTTGGTCAGGGGGGTATAAACACCGTATCCTTTTCCAAGCAAGTGATAGCCTATGCTCAACATGCCTTCCCAATTCGAATAATGTCCTAATAATAAGATGGTACTTTCGCCTTTTTCTTCATGGGCATTGATCAAATCCATATTCTCAAAAACAAAGCGCTTTTTTATTTGCCTTTCAGAAATCGTTAAATTCTTTGCCATCTCCATAAAAACATCGCAAAGGTGTTTGTAAAAGTCTTTTTCAATCTTAAGGCGTTCGGCTTCAGATTTGTTAGGGAAGCTTAACTTTAGATTTTTGCGCACTACGTTTAAACGAAACTTAAATACGCGGTATAATAAGAAAGACAAAAAGTCGGAAAGGGCGTAGAGCAGTGGGTATGGCAATAAAGAAACCGCCATCAAAATGGGGTAAGCGATGATAAAGGTGATCAACTTCAATGGGAGAATATTTTGAGGCAAATATAACTATATTTGACCTAAATGAATTGCTATGATCGGGACACCTCCCTTTATTTTGATGCTACTGGCTGGAATTGCATTAATTAGTTATCGCGCTATTAAAGATCCACTGTTGTTTAACCGTTTAAAATTCAATGTTAGTGCGGTAGAAAACGGGGAATATTATCGTTTACTCACGGCTGGTTTTATTCATGTTGATTACAATCATTTATTTTTTAACGGCTTTACGCTCTTTATTTTTGGTGGTAATACACTGTATGGTTTAGGGACAGTAAATTTTATACTGCTTTACTTGATCAGTTTGTTATTGGGGAATGGATTGGCGTATTACTATCATAAAAAGAACCCTTATTATACCGCAGTAGGTGCAAGTGGAGCGATAATGGGAATTGTTTACAGTAGTATTTTAATGTTTCCAGAAATGGAATTGGCCTTTATTTTCTTTCCGGTACTCATGCCTGCCTATGTTTTTGGGGTGGGATATCTTATTTACACCTTATTTGGCATTAAATCACAAAATGATGGCATAGGTCACACGGCTCACTTTGGCGGAGCCATTGGGGGAATCATCTGTACCCTAGTATTCGATCCTTTTGTTTTAGAAAAATCGTTTTACACCTTAGTTTTAATGGTGGGAATAACCCTAGTCGCAGGATATTTTCTCTTTCGCCAGTCGAATCGTTAATCTTGAAGTAGCTCTTCGATTTTAGCGTCTAGTTGCGCTCCGCGTAAGTTTTTAGCGACAATACGCCCTTCACGGTCTAGGACAAAGGCGGCGGGGATAGAGCGAACACTGTACAACTGAGCGATGGGATCTGCCCAATATTGCAAATTTGAGACATGGTTCCAGGTTAAACCATCGTCTGCAATAGCGCGTTCCCAGCTCGATTTATTGCGGTCTAAAGAAACCCCTACTATTTCTAATCCTTTATCGTGCATACGTTTGTACAGGCGCACTAGGTTAGGGTTTTCTATGCGACAAGGACGACACCATGATGCCCAAAAGTCAATAATGGTCACTTTTCCGCGGAAGCTTTCTAAAGCAACACGCTCCCCGCTAGGGGTGGGACCATCAAATAAAGGAGCGATTTCTCCGATTGCTGTTGGATTTACCGGAGCATTGACAACATTTGATACATTAATACCCGATTTACTACTGCGGATACGGTCTGTAAAAGTGCTAAAAATATCTTTGGCCTCATTACGGGCTAAAGTTTTTTGATTGAGAAAGCGCTCGAGGATTAACGCAGAAATATAAGAGTCTGTTTTTGTCGTGATAAAATTCTTTTCATAGGCAATGAGCTTTTCTTGCAAAACAGCATACTGTTGTTGAAGATCTTGGGCTAATAAATTATCTCCTAAAGCGTTAGCTGACTGTATTTCGGCGACGATTGCATTCATGTCATTGGCAAAAGTTTGGGTTTCTTTGCGGTATGCATGTAGATCTTCATTAGAAGAAGTTCCAGCTAAATCCATTCCAGCCAGATTCTCTTGTAAGAGGTTTACTTCGATTTTCCCTTCTTCGATTATAAAAGGAGTGTTGACTTGTTCTCCTTCAACGAATAAAAAGTTTACATCAATTTGTGCAACACTCCCACTAAAGCTAAACTGCCCATTCGCAACGGTTGCAGTATCTATGGTAGAGGGTTGCCCATTAGCATTCGCTTGAATGCGAAAGATTTTTTTTCCTTCAGGAAGATTTGTGGTTCCATTGAGAACAAAAGTGTTTTTCTCTATGTCATTGCAAGCAGTTAGCGCGATAAGTAGTCCAAAAAGGAACAAGGCTGTTTTTTTCATAGAGCAAAAATACACATTACGCTTTAAATGGACGAATCAAGAGAAGGACTAGTAGATGGTTTTTTTTCGCCTTATATTTGTCCTAAACTATACCCATGGCAGGAAACCAATTTGGCAAACTTTTTAGCGTAACGACTTTTGGGGAATCACATGGTGCTGCTATAGGCGGTGTTATTGATGGTTGCCCAGCAGGAATTACGCTTGATTTACACGCAATACAACACGATTTAGACAGAAGAAAGCCGGGACAATCAGCGATTGTTACGCAGCGTAAAGAACCCGATGAAGTCGCTTTTTATTCTGGCATTTTTGAAGGAAAAACAACCGGTACTCCCATTGGCTTTGCTATTCATAATACCAATCAAAAGTCACATGATTACAGTCATATAAAGGACAGTTATCGCCCTTCACATGC
>JBELLO010000058.1:0-8437 GCA_042096495.1 Candidatus Arcticimaribacter sp. | reverse complement strand
ATCACAACAGTACTCGAATTTCCTCGTGATTGGGGTTTGGGGTCCTCTTCTACCCTGATCAACAACCTTGCGCAATGGCTCGCAATAAATCCCTATTTACTCCTAGAAAAAACCATGGGAGGAAGTGGCTATGATATTGCTGCAGCACAACATAGTCAGGCGATTTATTATCAAAGAAATGGCCATCATCCAGCTATTACTCCTGTCATATTTACACCAGATTTTAGCTCAGAGCTGTTTTTTGTGCATTTAAATCAAAAACAAAATAGTCGGACAGCGATCTCAAATTTTAAAAAGCAAGCCGCTATTTCCTCTTCGGCTAAAGCGCGTTTAGCTGCAATAGGTACAGAGCTTGTACAAACAACCGAGATCGATCGCTTTTGCGTTTTACTTAAAGAACATGAAGAGATTACCGCAGCTTTTTTAAATCAATCCCCTGTACAAGGGCGTCTTTTTCCAGATTTTGATGGACAGATCAAAAGTCTAGGGGCATGGGGTGGTGACTTTGTCCTCGCAGCAGGAAATGCAGCGGCAAAAACCTATTTTGAAAAGAAAGGATTTAACACAGTAATCCCCTATACCGACTTTATTTTAGGATAAAAAAAATCCCCTATATAAGGGGATTCAATTTCAATACCTTTAAAGATTAATAGTACAACGCGCGGTTGTCTTCAATCTCTGCAGATGTTTCTAGTGCCTCTACAATAGCGGCGCCTAAACGTTCACGACCTTGATTAGTCAATTGACCCGCATAAGTGCTGTAGTCTTCTAAATCTTCGGCGATTTTCTTAGCGGTAAGTTGTAACATGTACACTCCGTTATTTCCTTTGATTAATTTAGACATCCCTCCTTCATTAAGACTAAAGGCAGCACCTACTATATAGGGTTCAAAACCAGCACCAACGAGGGTACCACTTTTTTGATTTACGGCTAAAGCGTTGACCACTTCAAGACCATTTTTTGCAGCGAGATCTTCTAGAGATGCAGCGGCTTTATTGTCGGCAATGATTTGTGCCGCTTTCTTTTCTTTAAGAATTGCCTTAGTTACTTCTGAAAATACTTCTTTTGGCGAAGCCAATCCTTTTTCGCGAGCAGCAGTAACTTGAACCACGGCATAACCTCCATAGGAAAGATTAAAACGCTTGATGTCTCCTACTTTAGTATCTTCATTAAACGCCCATTGTACAATATTGCGTTGCTCTGGTAATCCAGGAAGATTTTCATCTAATTGTGCAACTTGATTCACTGTACGAACATTAAAGTTACTGGCATCTGCAACAGCATTAAATTCGCCATTACCAGCATCCATTTCAAATTGTGTAGCATCTTTAAAGACGCGATTTGATGTTTCTTCTGAAGGAATAATCTCTCTACTAACACTCGCTAATAAAACGAGGTCTTGCTTGTCGGTTACTTTGATCACGTGAAAACCAAAAGCGGTTTCTACTAATCCTACTGCTCCTACGCGGCTTTTATTCGCAAATTCAAAAAACTTGTCATCCATTCCGCCTTCTCTAAAGAAGCCTAAATCACCCGCTGTATTTCTACTTGGCCCGTCTGAATTTTGAAGCGCTAATGCCCCGATACGATCACTATTACGACGAACTTGACGCAATAAGTCATTTGCTAAGGATTTTGCTTCTGCCTTCGTTCTTGTCACATTAGGCTGAGCACGTTCTGCCCCTTGGTATGCGATTAAGATATGAGAAGCACGAATATTTGCATTCTTTTTTCTATCGAGCAGTTTAGATAATTTTAAAGTATTAATGTCTCTATAAGGACCAAAAACCTCTCCTTCTTCAAGGTTGGATAAGATCTCTGCATACTCTGCAGGAAGTCTACCTTTTGAAGTGTAAATTGAATCAAAACTTTCTTCAGAATGGCGGTCGATAAACTCTGTTAGATTTTTTGTGTTTTCAAAACCTTCAATAGAATCAGTTAGCTTAGAGACATCGTTATACTCAACTCTATCTTCTTTTAGTGCTTCTAAACTATTGCGGATAACCGTTTGATCTTCTTCAGTAGCTTGTTCTAAGAAAGAAATGTATTGTAAGCTTCTAGCAGCCTCTCTTTCATATTTGCTTGCATTAGCGGCGATATAAGCTTTGACTTCGCTTTCTTTGACGGTAAATAAAGAATCTGCAAGACTTTCATAAGGAACTTGAACATAATTCAAGTCTACATTGTCTGCTTCAAGATGATAAAATAATTTAGCTTCTTGTTCTGTTACAGTAGTAGAAGATTGAATTAAATCAAAGTAAATTGATTCACGTGCAGAGGCGATAATCCCGGCTTCTTGTTGTTTCCAGGTTTCGTATGCTTGTGGGTTTGTATCGCGCATTTGAGCGATAAAGTCAGCAAAAAGACCAAAGTCAAAAAATCCTGCTTCGTTGATAAAACGCTCGTCTGTAATGATTGATTCTGTAGAAGAAACAACTTGCTCGATTTGATCTTTCCCTGCATCAATTCCCAAAACATCAAATTCTTTTTGGAAGAGTTCGTTGCGTAAAAATTGATTCCAAACAGTTTGAACCGCTTGTAAGGTAGTGTAACCATAGGTGCGCTCTGTTTGATCGACTAAAAGTCTAAAGTTTTCTAATGGGATTTCTTCACCATTTACAATCCCGATGGGTTCGTTAGGTCCTGTATCTCCCGATCCATTTCCAAATGCTCCAGAAATTACGAATGCAAATAATGCTAATCCTATGACTAAAATCAAAAAGATAGATCGCTGTCTAATTTTACCAAGTATGGCCATGCTATTGGTTTTTTTGTATTGAATGCGAAAGTACAATTTACTTTGCAATTATAAAAGCCTTTAGGGGGTAGAGAAAAGGACTAAAAGAGAGCGGCTTAGCGCTTATTCTATTGGGGCAGATGTTAGAGAAACCCGTTCGATCTTAGTCGAAGAGACTTGGGTTACTTTAATCATATAATTTTCAATGCTTAAGACCCCGCCTTTTTTGGGGATTTCTTCGGTGTGATAAACGATCAGTCCCCCCAGGGTTTCATAGTTTTCGTTCTCTGGTAAATTCAAATCATACGTGGCATTGAGGTAATCAATTTCTAATCTCGCCGAGAACTCAAACTGTGTTGGGCTAATTTGCTTTTCATAATGGTCTACTTGATCGTGCTCATCTTCGATTTCGCCAAATAATTCTTCTACAATATCTTCTATGGTTAGTAAACCTGCCGTTCCACCATATTCATCTAAAACAACAGCAATACTTTTACGCTTTCGGGTTAAGCGATCCAGGACTTCATTGATAGGGTTAGGTTCGTGAATAAACTCAACGGGAAGCAAGATTTCTTTGATGGTTTTAGGCTGCTTTAGCATTTCAAAGGCATGAACAAAACCAATGATGTCATCGACAGTATCTTCATATACTGGTATTTTTGAATAGCCAGTAGAAGCAAATAAATCTCTTAATTCTTCTATGCTTTTCCCTTTTTCAATAGCAATCACCTCTGCTCTAGGAACCATAACTTCTCTTGCTTTGACGGTAGCAAATTCAAGGGCGTTTTGAAAGATTTGAATTTCAGCATCTAGTCCAGCTTTATTTTGGATTCCTTCTACTTGCTCTTCAATATAATCGCCTAATTCAATCTTTGAAAAAGCGAGATCCATTTTTTCTTTATTTGTTTTAAAGAACAGGCGCAAAAGCGCATTTGTCAAAAGGAGAACAAAGTGAGTAATGGGTGAAAAAACGGCATGAAAAAAGGCCGCTGGTAAGGCAAAAAACTTGACCAATTGATTCGCATATAACTGAAAGAAAACCTTTGGGAGAAACTCGGCTGTAATAAGAATAATTCCAGTAGAAATTAGGGTCTGATAAAACAATATACTTAAGGGTAATTCTATTGCATAAGCATCTGGGAATAGCACTTCTATGATTTTATCCCCCATAAGAATTCCATAAATCACCAGGCAGATATTATTTCCCACAAGCATGGTAGTAATAAATCTTGAAGGATTTTTAGTAATGAAAGCTAACAGTTTAGCGGTAAAACCATTTTTGTTTTTTTCGATTTCAATAAAAATACGGTTGGAAGAGACAAAGGCTATTTCCATCCCAGAAAAAAAGGCAGAAAGCAATAAGCAAAGCAGTATAAAACTGTCTACTATTTCCATTTATTTGTTGCGACGATTAAATTTCTTGCGGTAGTGACTTCTAAAGAAATACATGAAAATTGCTAGTACAGCAAAGCCTAGAAAGAGGTAGGCTTTATTTGGTCGAACAGACCATAAAACATAGGCTTCTTTAACAGAAATTAGCGCAATGACGATATAGAGTATTTCAGAAATTCGATGTGCTTTCATTGGGTCTTTTCTTCTTGAACTGCAACAGTTCCTGTTAGTTTTCCTGTTTTAAATTTAGTGAATTCTTTATTGGTATCCAATCGTGTTGCGATCACGTTATAATCTGGATTAGAAAAATTGAAGGTTTCTTCGGTAAAAATCCATTCTTCTTCTGCAGCCCAGTAAAGTTGTGGGGTTTCTAGTAATCCTCCATCACTTGCTTGTAAAACGACATTGCCTTGTAAATCGATTATTCCTGTTGCATCGTATAAAATTCCATAGTCAGCAGTGATGATGTTTTCTTTTTTAAACTCATCCAAAAAAGTCACTTTAAGCCCTTGAGGAAAGGTTGAGTGTGCAAGAGAGAGATTCGTGAAATCGCGGTGTTCTGGCGCGGTTAAAATCGCCTTAATTTGCAAGGAATCTGTATAAACCATACGAATATCATAGGCGATAGCAGCTGGCTCTCCTTGAATGGGTTGCTCTTTTATGGCTTGGGTGCGCCCATTATCACAAGCACAAAAAAAGGTTGCCATAATTATGGCAACCTTAATGTAATATAAATTCCCTAGGGAGTTCATTTTAAAGTTTTGGTACTTTTACGCTACTGTTAATCCAGCAAGAAAAGGTTACACTAGCACCTTCTTTTCCTTCTGTAAAAATATCTGTTTTGCTAGGCGCTCTACCTTCATAACTCACAGCGGTTTTAAGTGCATTCTTTTTAATAGAAGCATCTACACTGGCAGCTTTACGGGCCATATTTGCTGCTAACCAATAAACTGCTCTCTTTTCAAACTGAGTGTTCCCACAATCGTTTGCACTACTAGCGTATAAATTAGCGATTAATAAATATGCTTTTCCTAAAGAAGGCTGGAAGCCTAAAGCTTTACGCGCATAGCTTCTCGCTCTTGACTTTCGGCCTTTAGCCTTAAATTCTAAAGCAATTTTATACAAGGTTTTGGCCTTTTTATATTTGTCTGTTTCTAAAGAGATAGACTCTTCATAATAGCGTAATGCTTCACTGCTATTGCCGCGTTTATCATTTAAGATCCCTAAATAATAAGCAGAATTAGCCGAAGGCTCTAAAGCGTGTAATGCCTCAACTATGGTGACAAATAATGGATCATCTGAACACTCTTTACTTTTCATTCGACCAGCAGCACGGTTTAACCATACAGGGTCACTTTTGTTTTCTTCAAAAGAGCTTTGGTACAATGGAATCAGGTTTTCACAGCTAGACTCCTTAGCAATAATCGCATCTAGATTGCTTAAGAAAACACCAATGGCATTAGAGTTAGTGTCATAGATACGGCGACGTCTTAAATCTTTTGTTGAAAGGGCTGCACCACTTTCTTCTTTCTTTAAGATCACATCAAGCTTTTTGGCTAAACTTGTTCCTTCAAGCTCGAATTTTTCTGAAATGTCCTCGTATTTATCAAAAAGCATTGCAGTTGTAATCGACGCTTTTCCTGCTTTATATAATTCATAAAAGGTTTTAAAGTAGTTATACAAACGCTTAGGATTAGTAAAACTCTTTGCATCTTTTGTGTAGGCTTCATCAAAAGTAGCATAGATTTCTTCTTGCGTTCCTATTTTGAAATCAATCATGTTTTGTGCCTTACTTGACAAGATAACTCCTGTTTGATCTTTTCCTCTTTTTGTTGGGAAATACTTAATCCAATCGTCATAAAGGGCCAACAACTCTTGTTGAACAGTTTCCTTTTCTGTTGCCTCAGCATTTTTTAAGCGATCTTTTAGAATTCGCTCTCCATAAGAGTAAATCGCAACATTTAAATCGGGGCAATCTGTTTTTACAGCTAACCACGGCTCATAGGCTGCAGTATAGTTTTTCACTTTTGCATTTTCGGCAAAAATGGAAAGGTTTTGCAAACATTCCTGATTGTCTTGTGCTGACATTTGTCCAGCTCCTAAAATAAGAAAGGTCACTAAAAATTGTACGTACTTTTTCATCTCTCTACTTTAATTATATTTTCTTTTTATAAACCATAAATCGTTTAATGACAGTCCTACACGTACTGCCCAAAAACGTTCTTTTACTAAACCGCCAGTATCTACACCTCTTTCGCCTAATTCAAGTCCTACATTAAGGTTAGAATAGCCCGAAACATTTGAGGCACTATAAAAGCCACCTAATGGTAGACTTACTCCAAAGGACATGCCAGTTTCTTCTAAAGGAACAGAATTTACAATCACACCAGAATTCTCTTGTCGAAATCCTGCTCTGTAAGCAATTCTTTTCCAGTAACTTGTTATCGAAGCATAGTTAGGTATATACATCCCGCCTATGGACAAACGACTGCTATTTTCATAGCTAATATTATTTAGTTGTATAAAATCATTGCGAAAGTCGCCAGAATTAATCGAAGTAATCTGTGCACCTAACATCCATTTTTTATCTTTTCCTACACTCAAACCATAACTCATTTTATCTCCTATGGTTAAGTTGAGCTCATCAATACCGCGGCTGGCTAAATCAACATCTTGAACAGAGCCTAGCTCTTGTGTAGTGATTGAACGGGTAAAATAGGTTTGATTATTTTTTGACAAAAGCGTGTGCTGGGGCGAAAAACTACCAAAGGCATCTAAAATAACTGCCTCTGTCAAAGCAAACTTACCATGTGCTGAAAAGTGATAATCAAATCCAGATATGGCAGAATCCCCTAACAAAAAGGTTCCAAAATCTATGTTCTCTTCTTGACGCGATGATTGATTGTTGATGTTTCCAAAGTTATAATTCACCGTTGCACCTAGATTAAAGCCTTTAAATAGATTTAACCCTACTGAAAAGAATGTTTTATTCACTCCCCCGCTACCTTCATAGCGGTTTACAACAGCACTCCCTTCAATAGCATCGTCAATCGATTGAAGTCTATACCCAACTGAGGAATAAGGCATCAAACCAAAACTAAATCCAAAATATTTAGTCGGTATCGATACAGCAATGTAATCTAGAGAACCAGAGGCAACCTTATCATCTGCCTCTATCGAACTTATTTGTGTGTTTTTATAGTGCACCCCTACAGAAAAAGTAGTGAGTTTTAACTCACCTAAACTAGCGGGATTGTTGAGATTCGCATGAATAGAATCTGAATAGACACTCAACCCGCCCATCATGCGATCAATGGCATTTCCGCGGAAAGTGATGTCTCCTAATCCCCCTAAAGAATATGGGGAAGCAGAACTATTTTGTGCGTAAATAAAGGTCGTTGCTAATAACGCAAAAACAGATAATAATTTTCTCAACATTAATTTTTATTGTAGTCTAACAGGTAGTTTAACCCAACTGCAAGAAAATTCGGATGGGCAAATATGGTGTTTTTTACGCTTTTAGACAAGAGAAGTGCATCTCCACCTGTTAAAATTACTGTTAAAGAAGGGTATTTCGTTTTATAAGCATTTATCTGCCCTTCTATTTCATGAATAATTCCATGAATTACCCCAGCATTAATAGAGGTCGTGGTTGTATCTCCATATAACAAAAGTGACTCTTCTGGGTTGACAAGTGGTAGCTTTCCCGTAAAGTGTTGTAAGCTTTTAAATCGCATAGAAAGGCCAGGACTTATGGCACCGCCTAGATAGTTCCCTTCTACAGTAATAAAATCAAAGGTGAGACAGCTACCTGCATCGACAACAAGACAGTTTTGTCGTGGATACAATTTGGTCGCTGCAGCGACCAAAGCAATACGATCATCCCCTAAAGTTTCTGGAGTCGCATAATGAGAAGTAAAAGGAAAACGCAGCTCTTTTACCTCTCGCACTTGCTGCCGTGGAAAGATAGCTTGTAACTTTTCTTTTGTAATCATCCCGCGAACATCGGCATAAACAACATGGGTTAAAGCAGGAAAATCTTCGATTATTTGAACAGCTGCCGCTTGTATTGATTCCACCGTAGCAGACAGAACACTTTCCCCTTCCTTAAAAAGATGGTATTTAACGTTTGTATTGCCTATATCTAGAATTAAATGCATGGACAAATTTAAATAAAATGCGCTTCGCATTCTTTTCTTTTAAAAATGTTTTGTTGAGTCGCAAAAAGGACATTATATTTGCAACCACAATTGAGGTACCTTAGCTCAGTTGGTAGAGCAAAGGACTGAAAATCCTTGTGTCCCTGGT
>JBELLO010000057.1:0-8447 GCA_042096495.1 Candidatus Arcticimaribacter sp. | reverse complement strand
ATAAATTTTTATGATTAACTTGTTATAAACGAGAAACTTTTTAAAGTTTTTTTTGCAAGTTATGGTTCGGCTAAGATAATTGTTAGTCTAGCTAATGTATTCCAAGGTCTTTAACCTTTATTTTTCCTGTTCTTATTCATTCTTAGCACCGCTTTTTCTATTCCTGCAGGGGTAAGAGATTCCATGGGAATCAATTCTTTAATTATTTGAATAGTCAAAGTGTGTTCCCAGAACTTTAGGGGTTCTGGATTGAGCCAGGCACATTTAGAAAAATGTTTGGTCATCTCCATATAGGTATTCATACTTTGATTGCTCAACTCATAGGGTGCCATGGCAGCATCCCCTACAAAGAAAACGTGGTAATTAGGGCTCTTTGACAGGATATGCTCTACAGGTACGCGCTTTCTGCGTTGTGGGTCACTATAGACTTGCCCATAGATCGTGTTATGGAAATAGTAGGTTTCAAGATCGTGAGCAAAACGAGTTTTCATTTTACGAAACAATGTTTGTACCGCTTTGATGTAGGGATGCATCGAATAGCCCCCATTGTCTATAAATAGGAGTACCTGTAATTTCTCGTCAGTCTCATTTTTAATTTCTGGAAGAAATAGTCCTCCACGTTCTAAACCGCGATCGATGGTTTCTTTTACATCAAGGGTTTCTTGTGCAGACTCTTCTACAATTCCTTTAAGAGAGGCTAATGCTGCATCAATATTATTGTCATTTAAAATGGCGTCTAAGTCAACGGGGAAAAAGTTCGCGTCACCCATTACTTTACGGGCCATTTTTCCGCCTCCACTGCCTCCTACACGTATACCATCTTTGGCTGCGCCTCCATGACCATAAGGAGAGATTCCTCCTGTACCTACCCAGTGACTACCGCCGCTATGATCTCTTTTTTGTTGCTTGAGTACCTCTTCCATTCGGGCCATTAACTCTTCTAAAGTGAGATCAGAATAATCGGCCATTTTATCTAGGGGTCTTCTTTCACCGTCGCCTTCTTCGCCTTCGCGCTCTTGATCTTCTACATCGCCGTTGTCTTTTTCCCAAAGCTCTCTTCCATCAATCACTTTTTTGATATCATAATGGGTGATGTGGACTTCGTCAAGAAATAGATTCGCCATTTCTTTTCTAGTCATATCTTCTTCTAGGCGACCGGCATTTTGCTCTTTCCATTGTTGAAAGGTTTGTGAGCGTAAAACGGCATCGTGCAATTGCTCGCCATTGCGAATGTCAATGGATAAAAAGTAATCATAAAAGGCACGGGTATAGGGTCCCATTAATTCTGGACTCTTTACAATAAAGGTGCGCAGTACATTGTATAAGTCACCGATGGTTTTGACCAATTCGCGATCGATTGCTTTTTGCAATAGCAAAAGAGTACGCACATCTACTGTGAGATGGAAAGCTTTAAATCGTTCTGGAAGGGTCGTAAACATACTGCTTAATTCAATGAAGTTCCCATAGGAGGTTGACCTCCACCTAGCGCTAGTTGGCGTTGCACTTTTTCATAGTCTGCCTGGGTCTTGATCAATGTCCCCAGACCATCAAGCGCATTGAGTTTGTCAATGGCTTCTTTTGAACTAAAGGTTTTGATATACTTTAGCCAGTTCAAAAGTTCCCTAGTGGTAGGTGCACGTTCTAAACCGATTTTTCGCAATTGATAAAAGATATCTAGAGCAGTATCGACAATTTTATCACTTACCTTAGGGTGGTGCTTTTGAATGATGTCTCGCATTTTATCAGCCTCTGGAAATTGAATATAGTGATAGATACACCTCCCTTTAAAGGCCGTGGGTAATTCTTGTTCTCGATTTGAAGTAATGACAATAGCAGGCATGTCTTCTTCAGAAATTTCGATTACTTCTCCAGATTCTGGCATGACAAATTTGCGGTGACTTAATGCATACAATAAATCGTTAGGGAATTCACGTGGCGCTTTATCGATCTCGTCAATTAGCAATACAGAATTAGGCGAACTAAACGCTTTGGCCGCAGGCCCCTTGCTTACATAATCCCCTAAGGATTCTGTGTCGCGACCGGCAGTAGACATCTTTGACGCAAGTCCTTTTTCTTCTCTTTGCGCATTGAGAATCTCAACTTGAGAGTCTCTTAAATATTTGACATGGTCAAATTTTGCAACAAATTGCTCAATATTACTTTTTGACCCAGCAGGATAAACATGTAATTCTAGCCCTTGCGCTTTTGCATACTGCAAGGGGAGTTCTGTTTTTCCTGTACCAGGTTCTCCTTCGATTAAAAGGGGCATCCCTAATGTTCTTGATATGTGAAATGCTTGAGCTAATTCTGTATCACACAAATAGTGATCTGATCCTTCCCAGTAACTTTTTTCTGCCATGCTTATCTTTTAATATAATGTTCAAAAATATTTTGAAGTTGTTCTTTATTTACGCGATGATCGCCTTTATAGGGCAATGAGGTGACTTTTATATCATTTTGAGCAATCACTGTATTGACCATCTCGATGCGTTTTTCTGTTAAAAATTGATCTTCGGTTCCATAGGTAAATAGAATACTTACTTTGGATAAATCTGTTTTGCCTTTGCTTAGCGAGATATCTTCTGGGATCCAGCACGCATAGGGAATTAAATAATCTACCTCAACCACTCTAGCGTGTAACCATCTAAAGGCGGTTGTGCCTCCTTGCGAAAAAGCTAGAATCGACTTAACACAATCTGGAGGTAACTGCGCCACAAAAGAAGCGTATAATCCAGAGAGGTATTCACTAAAGTCTTCGATCTCTTTTAAACGATCTCGCTTGGTCATCCAGGAGGCGACAACTGGCCCGCCAAAATCTTTTTCATAAAAACGAATCAGGGCTTCTGGAGCAACAATAAAATGTTCACTGGGATCAAAGTGCTTGAACTTGTAGAGCATTTGTTCACAGAGCATTTTTGACCCATGTAAGGCAAACCAAAAATATTTGGTTCCAGGCCCTAGCGTTCCATAAGTGGAATAGCGTGCGATCTTTTGGGTAGTATAATAGTCTGTGTTTATCTCCATGAATCCATCAAAAAAACTAAACTTCTCATTTAAAGAAGTGTTAAAGATAGTGTTATCTTCGTGAATATTAAATCCAATTTAAATAAAAAGCATGCTCATTACTACTATAGAGAACAATATTGCCATCGTTCAATTAAACAACGGAAAGGTGAATGCCATCTCCCATCAATTGGTCAAAGAACTAAAAGAAAGTTTTCTTTCTCTTACAGCAAACCCATCGGTTGACGGAGTGATTTTAACCGGGCATACTGGGGCCTTTAGTGCTGGCCTTGATGTAGTAGAACAAGCCCAAATGAGCGAAGCAGAAACCCATGCCTTTTGGGTCGATTACTACGGTGCTTTACAAGCCATGGTGCGCTATCCTAAACCCTTTGTTTGTGCTATTACAGGATTTGCGCCTGCCGGCGGAACAATCCTTACCCTATGTGCAGATTATCGTATAATGGCCGAAGAACCAAAGCACGTTATCGGGATGCACGAGTTTAAACTCTCGATGATTGTCCCAGAGTTAATGATGGATTTATGGTGCTATACCTTAGGAGAACAAAAAGCTTTTCAAGCCCTGCAAAACGCCAAGCTGTTTTCTGCTCAAGAAGCCCTAGAAGAAAACATTGTGCAAGCCATTGCTCCTGCAGATCAAGTCTTAGGCCTTGCCAAAAAACACCTTGAAAAATGCCTAGAAGTTTATGCACCTGTTTATATCGAAAGTAAACGTCTTGCACGCAAACAACTCCTCGCTCTTGTCGATCGCGATTTAGATCAAATGGCCAGCGAATTTGTCGCCACAGGAAAAGATCCCGAACTCAAAAAAAGAGTACAAGCCTTTGCGGCCCAACTAAAACAAAAATAATGGAGCAAAAAAAACCGATTGTTTCCCTAGAAATTCGCGTTCACTGGGGAGATATGGACGCCATGCAACATGTCAATAATATCATTTATTTAAAATGGGTAGAATCTACCCGCTTATTGCTTTTTGAACAGTTAATGCAAGGAAAAACAGCTGGCATGGCTGAAATTGGTCCAATCCTCGCCTGGAGTGACATTAAATATATTGTGCCTGTTGTATATCCAGATACTGTTAAAATAGATTTTGATATCGTCAAACTAGAAGAAGATCGCTTGCAGTGTCAAGCACATTTATATAGTACGACTCAAAATAGATTAGTCGCGATCTCTAATAACACCATTAAGGCATACAATAATACACTATTGAAAAAGGCTGAGATTCCAGCCTATTGGATTAGCAAGCTAAGACAGCACTACGGTGACTCAATCTAATTTGAAAGGCCTTGCCAGTCCCTCTTGAATAACACTCGCAACTAATTTACCGTTGCGATCAAAAATACTTCCCTTGCCTAAACATCGTGCCCCAGAGACATTAGGGCTATCCATAGAAAACAACAACCACTCATTTACATCAAATGGGCGATGAAACCACATAGCATGATCTAAACTGGCCACTTGTAAAGGCTGATCAAATTCATTTTGATAATGACTAATCACCGACATCACTAAGAGATCATAGTCAACCGCATAGGCTAAAAACTCTTGCTGTTGCCGTTTATTCAACTTTGTTTGCTTTTTCAATTTAAACCACACATTGCGGTTTTCATTTGGCATTATTTTATGTGAATAATCTTTCTCAGGTCGAAACTCAAAAGCAAAAGGGTTGCGCGCGAGCAAATGTAATTTCATCTTGTCAGAGACTCCTTTTGCCGCATTCAATAAGTCCACATCAGAAATTAAATTTTCTGGAGCTTCAACAGCAGGAGAAGGGATATGTTGATCTAATGCTTCTTGTTGAATTTGAAAAGAAGCCGCTAAGACAAAAATAGCTTTCCCCTTTTGATAGGCAGTCACCCTTCTAGTGGTAAAACTACCTCCGTCGCGCAAGGACTCCACTTTATACTCAATCGAAGTCTTAATATCTCCAGGTAAGATAAAATACCCGTGTAGCGAGTGAACTAAACGCTCTGCTGGAACCGTTTGATGTGCTGCATGTAGTGCTTGTGCTAAAACTTGTCCACCATATACACGTTGCCATACTGTCTGATAATTTTCGCCTTCAAAGCGATTTGCATCTAATTGCTTTAATGTAAGCAGGCTGGTTAATCCTTCTGGTGTTTGCATAGCATTGATTTGTTCAATAAAGATAATACAACTTAGAATAAAGCGCCTTATCTTCTTAAAGTATTAGACATAAAAAAACCCCTCTAAAGGGAGGGGTCTTAGACAATTTTAAAGACAACTATAAAGAGATGTCAAAAGAATATTTGCCGTCATCAAAACGCACATTTGGATAATTTACTGTTGCGTTATCCACGTTAACTTCGGTGATTTCGCCATTGATATTGATGGTCATTCTGTTTTCGACTGGGATAGCGCCATTTTCGCCACCAGGCAACGATGTAACCACAGTATTGTTGTCTCTATCGGTTAGAATATCAAAAAATACCACAACGCTCACCATGGTTTCTTCTACTTCAAATTCTACGCGATATTGCTGTAATAAATGCACAAACTCATCTTCGTCTAGATCATAGAATAAATCCTCTTCTAGGTTTAAGGTATGACTTACCCCGTTGATTGTGGTGATGATTTCAGTGTTAGGTTGCCCTTTGCTGCTTGAAGTGCTTTGTCTAACGACAGAATCAAAAGATGCTAAGTTAAAGCTAGCGTCTTTTGAACATGCAGTGATTAAAATTAGACTGCATAAAAGGAATATTTTTTTCATTGTTATATAGTTAAGTTAAAAAAAGTAATTTTATTTTTTTTGCAAAAGTAAGCTATTTTTCCTTAGAATTTATTTTAATAAACTTACTCTGCTAAATAATTGCGCCATGCGCTTTTGCTCCATTCTTTTCCAAACAAAAGATGAAGCCCAGTGGCAGAAACAGAAAAAACACCCTCTTTGCTATTATTTTTATAAAGTGTAAACTGTATATCTGAGGTTGATATCATTTGTAAGTGCAATTGTATATTTTGATCAAGATTGATTTCTGTGGTCACCTTGCTTTTAAAAACATTTTTTATTTGATTAAAAAGCGCTTCAAATTTTTCTTGAGAAGCATAAAAGTCTATTGCCTTCATGCTTTTTTGGGCGAAATTATCTTGATTTGGATAATTAAAACGGTACTTTTTCTCGCCCTTTGCTGCATTTTGATTTTGGCTTAAACTAATTTCATCTTGTAAAAGCGGGATTTTACCAATAAGATTTAGTTTGCCTTCTATGGGGGTTAAATTATTTTGACCATATGCAAAAACTGCACTGTACAAAAAGACAATAGCGAGGAGATGTTGTTTAAAATTGAGTTGGATCAAATTCATATTAATTAAGCATTTAAGGACACGCATAAATCGCTGTGATTAGCCCATCTGATTTACGCACCTCGATTATCTTATTGAAATTACGCATCTTCATATAAGCAAACCCATCTTGTTCAAACAAGAAAGATTGAGGAAAAGAGTAATTATTATTCCAAATAATAAAATCACCTACCTCTGGCTCTGGGTCTTCCCCAGAATGGTAGGCAGTATTAAAAAATCTATTTTCAAAAAGTTGGCATTGATAATTTTCTTCTGCTATAACAACAGCATTAGAGCTTGTATTTGATTTATAATTATTGCCTAAATCCATCGACCACGGACAGCCGTTTAGCACCGGTACACCCGCAGCATAAGGACAGCTATCTACCTCGTTTAAATACCCATCTGTATCCCAATCGTTTTGCTCACTAGTGTCTGATACTTCTTCAATTACATCATCTAAATCGCTTAAGGCCGCAGCGGCATAATACCAAACAAAAGAATCAGACTCATTCACCGCTAAATCATTGATGCGAATAAACATACTATAGGATCCATCATTCGTACTGGTGATGGGAGCTGTATCAGGATCTAAATCAGTTGAGGGATTTTCAGCTGAATCATAACCAGCATGGACATTATTCCCACGGGTAGAGGTCGTAAAAAACAATATGCCTTCACTCGCTGTCGTGATACGCAAAGCAGAGGCTCTTTGCGTCGTTAAGGTGATTGCTTCAAAAGCGCCATCATTTAAATTTCCTCTCACTTTAGTGGGTTGATCTGTCCCCCCTATAAAATCATCCCTTGTGCCTACCCAATAACGGATATTACTCGCCTGTGCTGTCCCTATATTTCTTATAGTAGTCATTACCTGAACAAAATTCTTATCCTCCCCTATACTATAGGCATTAGTCAATTCGAGAAGTGCAGTCCCTACCACAATTTCTCCTCTAACAATTATAACGCCATAGCTTATCCCCCCAGAAACGGTAAAACCACTGGTATCAAAAACTTGATTTGCCATGTTAGGATTATTAATCCGCACCCCATTTGTATTCCAGTTATTGGTCCCATCACCTCCTACCCCTATTCTAGAGTCTAAAGGGTAGTTGACTAGGGCAGATTCAGAATAGGTTAATTTTCGCCAATTGCTTAAAATTGTACTATAATAAAAAGGCTGTTCGACATTTCCGGCCGCATTGATAGAGAGCTGGGTTCCATTCCCAAAACGCATTCTACCATTATTAATCACTTGATTTGTCCCCGAAAATTGCGCATGCGCAAGAACAGGAAAACAAATAAGGATTAAAAAAAATAGTCTCTTAAGAATCACAACAGAATTATCGAATAATTTTTGCCCATAAAGTGGATACTTTATAAACTTCATAAAGGACATTAAATTGTATTTAATTTGTTAAAAGTCACTTGAAAGTCTAAAATAGGCAGCAAAGAGGTGCCCAAAGAAAATAGTCTGCTCTTGAATAAAGGTAAAAGCCAAAAATTGATTTTGATGGACCTATAAAAAACCCCTAACTTCGTTAGGCTATAAAAAGATAAAATGAAAAAAATAATCACCTTGTTTATAGGCTTGACCTTTTTAGCCTGCAGTGGAGAAAAGATGATAGACGAAGCTCCCCCCAGAACAGATGTAATTGTAGGACGCTGGGAAGAAGTTTTAGATCAAGGCAGTTTATACGATCAAATCACCTGGACTTTTACTGCTGCAGGAGAAATGCAACTTGATTTTGATGATGATTACACCGCCTATGGAGAATGGACGAATTTAAACACTCCAGAAAACAGCTATTCCCTATCGTTTCAACAATATCCAGATGCGACAAAAAGAACTTTCTTTGTCGCTTTAGACTTTAACACAAACAAGACTGCAGTAAACATCACAGATGACGCCTCTACCTTTCACTGGGTAAGCAATAGAGCATTGATTAAATTAGAATAATCAGAATGGGCTTTGTTTCTTTTGCGCTAGCGCGGAAAAAAAAGCATTATACAGAAGGTAAAATATAAATCAAAAAAAAAGGCTACCCTAATGGGAAGCCTTATGTTGTATAGAGCCAACGAGCAGATTTGAACTGCCGACCTCTTCCTTACCAAGGAAA
>JBELLO010000056.1:0-8507 GCA_042096495.1 Candidatus Arcticimaribacter sp. | reverse complement strand
CAAGCCGTCAAAATCTCCGCACAAGCTCATTTAGAAAAGTTTTATAACGAGCATGGATTTAAGGCCACCGGCGAAAGTTATTTAGAAGACGACATCCCTCATATTGGGATGATATTAAAAAAGGGAAGTAGTGTCTAGCGCTCTTTCTTTAATTGCCGAATGTCTGCGATCAGTTGATTAACAGAGGTTTTATTCAGCCCATTATAGATCCCCCGGATATGACCATCAAAGTCGATCAACACGAAGTTTTCGGTGTGAATAAAATCGACTTCCTTTTTATCTAGCCCTAAATCTTCTTCAACAAAATAATTCTCTCTTCCTAAGCGATAAATCTCTGAACGATTTCCTGTAACCAAATGCCATTTTCCACTCACCACTCCTTTTGCATTAGCATATTCTTTAAGCACCTCAACACTGTCTTGATTTGGCGTAACAGAATGTGATATTAAAAGCACCTCTGGATCGTCAAGAAATGCCGCTTGAACGAGGCCCATGTTTTCGGTCATTTTTGGACAGATTCCAGGGCAACGGGTAAAAAAGAAATCTGCTACATAAATTTTGTTGGCAAAGGTGGAATTGGTGACTGTATCTCCCACTTGGTTGAGCAGAGAAAAAGGCGCAATGCGGTGAAAAGTATCGAGCTGTTTATCGTCTTTTGAAATCCATTGTGGGGTAAAAAAAGGATCGTTATAATAGGGCAAAGCAGTGTTTTTTTTAGGCTGGCAAGCCGCCAAAAAAACAAAGCACACCCCAAAACTAATTTGCTGTAATCTGTTCATCTTGTAATTCAAAGCACAAGTTTGATCGCTTTAGGCCATAAATGCGACCCTCTCTAGCGACATAATTATTATACAGTTTCCCGTTTTCTCTCCAGGCTTGTTGTAGCCCTTCTTCTCTTCCTTTGACTAAGGTATATTGTTTAAATAATTGTCCGCTTTTATACCATTCTTGTTGAATTCCATGGGCTACGCCATTTTCATACTGCGCTAGAGAACGCAGCTGTCCATTGTTCCACCAGCTTTTCACCTCCCCAGATCGCTGTCCATTGTGATAGTGGGCTGATAAGCTTTGGTTCCCAATGGGGAACCATTTTAACATTAAACCGTGCTTAATTCCATTCACATATTGGGTTTCTTCTGCTAGTGTTCCTGTGGGATAATGGCGTTGCACTTTCCCAGTAAACGGGGTCTGATTATTGAAGAGAACGCCTGTTTTTGCATCCCGCTTTAAAGAAGACTTTTCTACAGTGAATACAGCTGCATCTTGCGGCTTTTCTTTACACGCAGAAAAGCAGTAGAGGAGAAATAAAAGACTAACGAATCGCAGTTGCATTGCCTTGATAATTTCCTGGGAATAAAACGTAATATTGATTTAGATAACGCTCGTTCATGATATGGTAATGGTATTCTTCTTCACTGTTGTGAGCGGTTGTGCTGCTATGCCCTCCAGAAGCATCTAAATCTGTCGGATAGCCTCCTGTTGAGGTACATTTTCTGCCATAGATAAAGAAGCCATCTGCGATAATACCGATCAATGCATCATCATCATTAGAAAAGGCTTTTGGTTCAAGGTGGTAGTGATAACTTTGCGGACCAGTATGTGCTGCAGAATAATCAAAAGAACCAATCGCATTGTCTAGCGGCACATTAGGTCCTTCTTGATCGTTATAGATCACCGCGCCACTTACCGCCATTCCTATTGCACCAAGTCCCGTTCTAGAAGAGGAGCTGGCTTTTGATGGATTAGCAGAGACCGTAAGGCTGTAAGAGCCGTTAAAATCGTCAATATTTCCCGGAGACATTCTTTCATAGTCTGTTGCAACAGGCGCAACAAATAAGGGGTGATTTTGTGTAGCAGCAGGAGTAACTAACGCGCCACCATTAGGTCCGTTAGCGCTTCGCTCGGTTACATTTGACCAATAAGGAGAAGTGTGATTAGGTAAACCATTTGTCTCTATGGTGACCTGATTTCCGTTTAAGACAATATCAAAACTGTCTTGATCAAAAGCAGCAAAAGCAGGGTGCAAAGTTGCGGGAGAATCGTCTAAAGGATCAGTGGTGTTTTCTCCACCACAAGAAAGGAGTAATAGACAAAACAATTGTGCCGATAAAAGCAAGGAAGGGAAAGGTGTTTTCATATTGGGCAAAGAAAACAGATATTTTAAACCTATCAAACCGCTTAACATTTTCTTCTTAAAAAATGAGAATGCTTCATTTTTGTTCAACAAAAACAGCATCATAGTCTTCTCTTAAGGTTCCCATCCATCGATCCCAAAACAAAAAGTACAAACCATAATTCCCGTTAAACTTTTCGTGGTGATGGTTATGGGCGACAGAAGTATTTACCCAGCGACCTATAGCAGAGCGAAGAAAGTTTTTAGAATATAATTCATAGCCAAGGTGCCCATAGGCATTATAAAAGGTCATAAAAAGCACAAAAGTGAGTAATGCGGTGCCATGGAAGGGCAAGATAAAAGCGATTATAAAAACAATCCCGGCTTCAACCACCGCTTCCAGAGGGTGAAAGGCAAAGGCCGCCCAGGGAGAAGGATTGCGCGATTGATGATGGACCAAATGCACAAAGCGATACAGCTTGGGATGGTGCATTGCTCGATGGGTCCAATAAAAATAAGTATCGTGGATAAAAATCATCGCGATCACACTAATCCACCAATAGCCCCAACCCCAGTCTGAGATGTTTTCATATCGTAAAGTATAGGCCGATAAAGGAGATCTGAAGATTAAATAACCAATGCCCACAAAAACACTAAGGGTCAAAATAGAGTAACTTATTTCTCTAAAGTAATCTTTGCTCTTTGGAAATTTTGCTTGAAGCTTTTTGTGTTTGATACGCTTTTTGATCAAGAGGTAAAACACTAAAAAGAAGCCTCCAGAAATAATGATGTAGCGACTTATGTTTGCTGTAAAAACATACAAGAGAAATTCTAAGCTGGAGATATTTTCCATTATTAAAGTTTTTCAAGTAGGTGCTGAGTTTCTGCTATGATCGATGGGGTGGATAATTGTTTTCTTCCTTTAAAGATAAGCATCCCATTTCCAGGAAAAGACAAAAGGTGTTCTTGTGCTTTTAAAGCAACCCTCAATTGTCTTTTAATACGGTTGCGGTCAACCGCTTTTTTAAAGTTTCTTTTAGAAACAGAAACCCCGGCATAAAACCCGGATGCTTCGTTTTGCTTTGCTACGCGAAAAATTAAATGCTTTGTACTCAACACCTTTCCTTCTGTAAAAAGGTGCTCAATAGCATATTTACTTTTTAACCGTTTAAGGCTTAAATCATTTTTCGTCTGCGACATAATAGTTGTTACTCTTGTCGATATCTGCCATTAAATTACTAGGATCTAAAACGATCGCTTCAATGTTTTCTTTCGGTTGATCAATGGTAAAAGAGTATTTAGGATTCGCCCAAGTCCAATCTTGTTCTTGTGTCCATTCAAGCTCATAGGTGTTTTCTTTTTCCCCTCTCATCAAAGAAATCGGGATGTAATGCAAGGCAGCACTTCCATCTTTGAATTGAATTAAAACCTCTTGTGGCATGGGCATTAATTCTTTGCGTTCTAAATGAATTTCAGTCCCGTTTTCTGTTGCATTCACCGCTTCAATGGCATAATCAATTGTATTGGTGGTTTGGGTCCAGTCGGTTAAATACCATTGTAATTGTATCCCAGAAACACGTTCTGCAATTACCCTAAGATCATTGGGTAGCGGGTGTTTAAACTTCCATTCATCATAATAAGTTTGTAAGGTTTCAAACAGCTTGTCTTGGCCAATAATATAACTCAATTGCCCTAAGAATACCGCTCCTTTGCTATAGGCGGTGCTTTCATAAGCATAGTTGTGTTCATAACGGTTGGCATTTGTTGCCTGAGGCTTTTCAACCCCAGAGGTGGCTAACCTATAATAGCCGCGATAAGAACCCGCAAGCGGAAATTCTTTATTCTCTTCTAACACTTCATTTTCTGCTAAGGTTGAGATAAAAGAAGTAAAGCCTTCGTCCATCCATTCGTGTTTGGTTTCATTTGTAGCGAGAACGTGCTGAAACCAGGAGTGTGCTAATTCATGAGCGGTTACTCCCACTAAGGAACCAAATTTTCTGTTCCCTGTTATTAACGTTAGCATGGCATATTCCATTCCGCCGTCTCCACCGTGAACAACAGAATATTGTTTGTAAGGATAAGGACCAACTTTTTCGTTGAAATAGGCCATTAACTTAGCAGTAATGGGTTGCAATTTTTTCCAGTTTTCAATAATATCTGGATTGTTTTTATAGAAAAAGTGAAGGGTAACATCATTTGGCCCAGGATAGGTGTCGTGAATATAATCAGGATCTGCGGCCCAGGTAAAATCATGAACATTAGGCGCAACATAGTGCCAGGTGATTTTTCCTTTTTTGCTTTTTGCTTTTTTGCGGTCGCTGTAGCCACGCCCTATATCATCAGCGTTTTGTAAATATCCACTTGCCGCGACAGTAAAGTCTTTATCAAGGGTTATTTTCACATCAAAATCCCCCCACACCCCGTGAAACTCTCTCCCGGTGTAAGGATCAGCGTTCCATCCTTCATAGTCATATTCAGCCATTTTAGGATACCACTGTGCCATAGAAAAAGCGATGCCTTCTTTTGAGTTTTTTCCCGCCCGGCGAATCACATCAGGAACTTGTCCTTCAAACGACATTTCAAAAGTGGTGCTTTCTCCAGGCGCTAAAGCCCTGGCTAAGCTTACCTCAAGGATGGTTTCGCTATCGACAATCGTTGTCTTTGCACCATCTTGGGTGAGTCCACTTACTTTTAAATAACCCTGTTGTTTAGGGCTAAGAGAGTCAAGATCTACCTTAAAACGCCCGTTTCTATCCCCAGCATTTTTGAGCCGAACGGCCATTTCGCTTCCGGGTTTAAAAGCATTGAAGTATTGATGAAAGAAAACCTTGTGTAGGGTTTCAGGAGAGTTGTTGGTGTAAACCACGGTTTGGGTACCTTTGTATTGTGCTGTTTCATGATCAAGTGCAACTTCGATTCTATAATCAACAGCTTGCTGCCAGTATTGTGCAGAAACGAAACTAGTGCTCAGGAGCGTAAGGGCAAATAATATGTTTTTCATATATGAAATGTTTAAAGCGTTTAAAGATAAGGAGTTCCTCCTTAATGGAAATAAGAATCTAAGGTAAATGTCTTGTCTAAGCGCACCCCTTTTTCGGTGTTTTTAAGGGAAATAAGTTCGTTGTGAGCATCGTGTTCTAGGAACAAAAGGTAGTCTTTTTCAACCGCGGTTTTTAGAAAACTTTCTTTTTCAGTTAAGGTTAATAATGGCCGAGTATCATAGCCCATTACATAGGGAATAGGAAGATGGCCTGCGGTAGGAATTAGATCAGCCGTAAAGACAATGGTTTTCCCTTTATACTCGATTACTGGGAGCATTTGTTTTTCGGTATGCCCATCCATCAACAAGACTTCAAAGCCTAAAGGAGTAGTACTACTATCCAGTAAATTCAATTGTCCACTTTCTTGAATAGGTTGAATGTTTTCTGGAAGAAAGGAAGCTTTTTCTCTTACATTGGGTTCAGTAGCCCACTGCCAGTGATCTTTATGGGACCAAAAGCGTGCATTTTTAAAGGCCGGTTCATAAATGCCTTTTTTATTGCGCACAATGGCGCCACCACAATGATCAAAGTGTAAGTGTGTAAAGACAACATCGGTGATGTCATCTGGATGAAAACCAGCTTTAGCGAGTGAACTCATTAAATCATATCCGCCCCACAAGGCATAGTGAGAAAAGAATTTATCACTTTGTTTATTGCCTAGACCAGTATCAATAAGGATCAATCGCTTGCCGTCTTCAATCAATAAAGAGCGCGCAGCCATATCAATGCGATTGTACTCGTCTGCAGGATTTGTTCTTTCCCAAAGCGCTTTTGGGACGACTCCAAACATGGCACCACCATCTAGTTTAAAGCGTCCGGTTTCAATGGCATGGAGTCGCATTTATTTTTTCATTTTTATTCTGGTTAGGTAGCGATCAGAGGTCATATAAAGCATAGATTCATCTTCATTAAAGGCGCAATTTGCGGTGCGTTCTTCGGTTAGAATAGTGCCTAGGTGCTTCCCTTCAGGGTCAAAGACAAGCACCCCACCAGGACCAGTTGCAAAGACATATCCTTTTTTGTTGACCTTCATGCCATCTGCCAGACCAGGGCGATCAATAGAAGTAGCATTAAAAAAGATGCGCTCGTTAAGGAGCTTCCCATCGACTAGATCAAAAGCCATCCAAAGATTGCGCTTTGGATCAGAGTTCGCTACATATAAAGTTTTTTCGTCTGTAGATAAGGCAAGGCCATTAGGGCGATTTAGCTTGTCATAAACAAGGCTTAATTCTCCAGCCTTATTTAAACGATAAACACCATTTTTTTTGAGTTCTCTTAGTGGGTCTTTATCTCCTTTTAAACCATAAGGGGGGTCTGTAAAATAGAGGTCCCCATTAGAGTGTAGAATAAGATCATTAGGTGAATGAAAGCGCTTACCTTCAAAACGATCGACCACAGTTGTAAAACTTCCAGGGTTTTTCAATGGAGCATCTACGCGAGCAATTCTCCGATCCCCATGCTGTGCGATTAATAGATTTCCTTGGGCGTCGAGGATCAATCCATTTCCCCCAGAATTTTTTTCATTTGGCGCATAGCCTGTGTAGCCACTGGGGTCTAGATAAACCTTTAGCCCGTTTGTTTCATCCCATTGGTACAATTTATTTTCGGGGACATCTGTAAATAAAACAGCATTGAGCTGAGGTACCCATACCGGCCCTTCAGACCAGTTAAAGCCATCTGCGAGGATTTCAATCTTTGCAGAGGGATCGATCAAGTTGTCTAAGGCAGGATCGAGACGTTCTATTCCACCAATGGTTTGCTGCGCAAAACAGCACAAAGTAAAAAGACTAGAAAAAAGGAGTGAAAGTTGTTTCATGGTCAATTGTTTTAGGCTAAGAGTTTGGATAAATCCTTGGTATAATCAATCAGCGCAATTGTTTCATCTGTTCGAGCGAGTTTGATTTTATCAAAAAGGATTAATGCTTCCCCATTACTTTCGATATGGTAAATCTGGCGGTTTTCAAAAAAGCGAATCAGCTCGTCGGTGAAAAACGCACGGATCTCAGACTCTTCTTTTCCGGTAATAAGAAAGCGTTTAGAAAAATCAGGATACATTTCAAAATCGATGTCCTTAAATCCAGTAAAGGCCATCACGCGGTCAAATATTTTCTCAAACAAACCTTCTTTTTCCATGGTGAAAACAGGGATTTCTTTGTTTATTTTCAAGACCATTAGAGTAGTGTTGAAGGTCTCAGCAGAAAAGGCATCACCTTCATTAAAGGTAACATCAGAAATTTCCCAAGACATATTTATTTCCTCAAATGTGCCTTTAAGGGTGTTTGATTTTCGCTCAATTGGGCGAATTTCAAAGAAGTGGAATTTTTTAAGATAATTGGTATCCCATTCTACTTTATAGTTAAAGGAATAGTCTTGTTCGTTAGCGAGGTTTTGTAATCGATTTTGTCTAGGAGACAACTTTGGCGCGGCATTGTTTAAAGAAACTTTTAATGCCCTGTTGTGGGTAGAATAGGAAACGTGAGAATCTAATCCTTTAATAACAACATTCCCCCCGGTCTCTTTTTGTATCCTTAAATAATCGACTAAATACTCCATATAGGTCATGCCGACTAATCGGGTTTCAGATAAATCAATGTTTACATCTGCTCCAGAAGGAATTTGCTGGATGAGTTTATCGATTTTAAGAATCCCTAAGAAATTAGCAATCCCTTTGATTTTTAGGTCATAGCTATCGTCTTGATTTTCACTCACGCTTGAACCAGCGCGATAGGTCATTCTAAAAAACTGAGCAATGGGCTCTTTGGCTAACAACATATGGCTTGCTAAAACCAAAAGTAAACCACCGACCAAGCCAATGAGAAGATTGGTATAAAGGGTTAAAACCATGGTAAAAACAAAGAAAATGATCTGTTCAGGCCCTTGATTATACACTTGTTTAAATACAGCAGGCGAAGCCAACTTAAACCCGGTGTAAACCAGTAAAATGGCAAAAGCACATAAAGGGACTTGTTTCATGATAGGGCTTAAAGCAACAATTAAGATCAACAGAAACACCCCCTGGTATAAATTTGACCACTTTGTTTTAGCTCCGTTGTGAATGTTAACAGTACTGCGAATAATTACTGCAATAATAGGCAAGCCACCAATCAATCCAGCGGCCATGGTGCTTAGACCGATTCCCGTTAGATCTTTATTGAGGTCGGTTTTTCGTTTATATGGATCAATTTTATCTACGGCTTTTGCGATGGCCAAGGATTCAATACTGGTAATGATGAGGATAGAAAAGACCGTGATCCAAAATTCAAGCGTGTTAATCATCCCAAAATTGGGGTGCATGATAGAATCGGTGAAATTATCGGGAATATCTAACAATAGATTAGGGCCTACCTCATAGG
>JBELLO010000055.1:0-8815 GCA_042096495.1 Candidatus Arcticimaribacter sp. | reverse complement strand
ACACAATTGTTCTTCTCTTCTAATGGCCGCGAGGGGATAGGTAACTTAGATGTTTTCTTGACAGAACACATCATTGAAAAAAGATGGGAAACCCACTTGCTAGGAAAAGACATTAATACAAAAGAAGACGACTTTTCCTTTGGTCTCAATGCAGACCTTAACATCGCTTATTTTGCTTCTAACCGCCAGGGTGGGAAAGGGGCAGATGATCTATATACTTTTCCGTTTATTCCAGAGATAAAAGGGCTAGACGATCGTTATGTTTTTGTTCCTTCAGACACCTTGATTGTTGCTAATAATGGGGTTTTAAAGAATGACATTAAAATGCTTCAGGACAGAGATCCATTGCAGCGATTATTAGAAAAAGAAGCCATACCCACTATTCCGCCTAAAAATGGGTCAATATTTCTCAATAGAAATGGATCGTTTCTTTACAAAAATTCACAGCCACTGATCGAAAAAGATTCTTTCGCTTATCGTTTAAAAACGGTTAAAGGATATTCTGACAATATCTGGGTACAATTAGAGCGTGCAGCGGTTGATCCAGATGAACTTAATGAAGAACTTTCAGAGGCATTTGCCTCTATTTTCTACAATCTAGATAAAAGCGATATTCTTTCAGAATACCTAGGTCGAGTAAATAAAGTGGTTGAGGTGATGCAAAAAAATCCAACTTTAGAAATTGAGGTAAGTTCTTATACCGATTGCAGGGGAAGTGCCGCCTACAATCAATCTTTATCACAGCGAAGAACACAAGCTATCATCGACTATGTACAAGAGCGCATTGACAATCCTGCACGTATCTATGGCAAGGGGTATGGAGAAGCAATAGCTAATCAAGAAGGCTTAAAAGATTATTTATTAATTGCCGGTTCCTACAGAGTGCAAGAGAATGTTGCCCAACTGGTGTCAAAGTTAAATGCAATTGGTTATCAAACAGAAACAGTTCAAGCAGGAGAATTGATCCGTGTAATTGTTGCTCAATCAGATCGTTATCAAGCGCTGGGTGAAATTAAATTGCAACTAGAGCAAGAATCAATCACCAGCTGGATAACAAAAAATCCTTGTTATCAATTAAGTGAAGAAGAGCATCAAGCCAATAGAAGAACAGATTTCAAGGTAATCCAACTCTAGAATTGCCATTGTAAGTTTACATAAATTTCTCGTTCTGGAGCAGCTTCATAATAGCGCCCCCCAAAGGCGTTAATGCGAATATTGTCACTATATAAGCTGTTAAATAGATTGTTGCAACCTATTACAACGGCTGTTTTATCGCTGATTTTATTGAACGGAATACTAAGATTTATATCATCCCTATAAAACGAATCAACACGAGTCGCGTTGTTGTTGTCTGCAAATAAGTCACCTCGATAGGTTTTTGTATAATTGATCAATGGGCCATTTTCCCATTGATAAGAAAGGCGTAAAACGCCAAAGTTTTTAGGAATTCCTGGGAGACTATTCCCAGAATAATCCTCTCCGTTTTGTGCAAAATCTTTATAGGTGAAATGGGCGGAATTAAAGGTGAGATTGGCGCTCAATCTTTGATTGAACTGCTGTTGTAGTAAGAGTTCAATGCCTTCTCTTTTAGTGCTTCCAGCATTTTGGTAAAAAGTCCTACCAGGAGAATCGGCGAGTTCATAAGCTACTAAGTCATTCGTTGTATTAATATTAAAATAGACTAGGCTACCTTTTGTTTTTTTGGCAGTAAAGTGAACACCCCATTCAATATTCTCAGCCACTTGAATATCAATCAAAGTGTTGAATCCACCGTTGCCGTTTGGGTTGGCGCTCAATTCACTCAGGGTAGGTGTTTCATAGCTTTTAGAAAAATTTCCAAAGCCAGATAGACCCGGAAAAAAAGTGTAGGAGATTCCCGCCTGGGGACTCCATGCATTCAAGGTTCTTTCTGCATTATCGTTCCCATCATTTAGAAAGTAATCGTCTACCTTTAGTTCATTTGCATCCCAACGAATTCCCCCATTAAATACCATAGAACCATAGGTTAAATGTTGTATTAAGGCTACGCCAAAGCTGTTAAAGCTTTCTTTTTGATCTAAGGTTAATTCTCCTTTTACACCCGCATTATTGACAAAGCGTTTTCTAAGATCTCCTTGAGTAGCAATATCATAGCTCAATTGTGTTTTAAAACCTAACTTTTGCTTCTTGTTAGAAAAACTAAAACTACCGCCTTGACCAGCATATTTTCTGTCTAAATCAACCCATCCGCCATTTGCAAAGGGGAGTTTCCCTTTAAAATCGCGTTTGGCGATAAAGCCATACAACGCGCCTTCGACCTTTTCTTTTTGATAAGAAATGGTTGCTCCGCTTTTATAATGCGTTATTTTTTCTCCTGTTTTGTATTGAAGATTTCTATCTCGTGCACTGCGTCTGTTATTGTTGAATTCTTCAATTGTTTGCCCACCAGCATCTTGAGCATAGGGACTCTTTGTCGCATTAAATTGTAGCTGTGCATGGAGAGAAGGCGAGAAGTGATGTCTAATTTTTGCATTAAACAAATTGTTTTCAAATTGGCTATTGTCACGATAGCCTTTTGCTTTAGCGTGATTAAGGTGCAAAATAGCTGTTGTTTTATCATTCTTTAAGCCAGCTGTGTATTGTGCTTGTTGTGCACCATAGCTGCCTATTCTTAATCCGATTTGATGAAAGTTTTCCGCTACCTCCTCGAGGGTATTGATCGCAAGCACTCCACCAGCTGCATTGCCATAACGCACTGCACTAGGGCCTCTTAATATCTCAATAGAAGATAAAATCCCTAAAGGGAGGTTGTCTAATTGCCCTTGCCCATCTGGAGTGGTTTCTGGAATACCATCTACAATTAATTTGATACCTCTTATACCAAACGCAGCTCGAGAACCAAAACCGCGAATAGAGATCCGTAGATCTTGGGCATAGTTAGATCGATTAAAACTAATTAAGCCGGGTAAGTCTTCAATATATTCTTGCAGGGAACTTTGGGATCCTTGCCACAAAGCTGGGATTTCTTTTTTGTAAATAGCCGCTGGAAATTGTTCTACGGCTGTTGTTAGTTGAATGGATTTCAATTCAACTTCTTCTAATTGAATAACGGCTAAACTGTCGATTTGAGCCCAGCTAAATTGACCACAAAACAGGAATAATAATAGGATTCTTTTCATGCCTTGTAAAGATAAGGAATAAAAAAAGCCCTCGAACAGAGCTCGAGGACTTCTAACCATAAACCAATTCATTTGTGTAGAATTGATGTGCAAATCTAAAAATTAATTTCAAACACAAAAATTAAATTTGAAATTAATATTAGTTAGTTATCAAGAAAAGTTAAACAAAAAAAAGCGTAACATATAAAATACTGATATTTAAGTAATTGTGAATTAATCTCAATTACATATTATTTACTATATTAATTTAATGAATAAATGTTTTGTTAAAAAAAGCCTTTTTTGCCTAGACAATTGCTCTCAAAATAAAAACTCCTTGATTTCTCAAGGAGTTTCTTTGTAGCGGGAACAGAGCTTGTCCGCCTCTGGCGGAACTCGAACCTGTGTCCGCCAGAGGCGGATTATTCGCCCTTGTTTAGCAGGGATTGATGAATCCACTTTCTACCAGAGCCAGATTTAAGATAGTGTTCCCTGTCAACGGCTTGTTTTTTGGTTTGAAAAACCTCCACATGAATCACCTCCCAAGGACGGTATCTAATGGTATATCCTTTTGTTGCTAACTGATTGTGAGATTTAAATCGTTGAATAAGATTAGAGGTATATCCAATGTAGATTTTATCGAAGGAGAGACTTTTGAGAATGTAAACGACAAACATAAGAATAGGTTTTGGGACAAATAAAAAACCCTCTGTAATAAGAGGGGTTTCTTTGTAGCGGGAACAGGATTCATTCTTCCACTTCGTTCCAGAATGGGCCTCTAGGGAAAACAGCCCAAAGAAACTCCGATTGCTTCGCAATCTAATTTTTTCTTTTGTTCTCAATAAGATGCAAGCATCAATTGATCCCAAAATAAAAACTCCTTGATTTCTCAAGGAGTTTCTTTGTAGCGGGAACAGAGCTTGTCCGCCTCTGGCGGAACTCGAACCTGTGTCCGCCAGAGGCGGATTATTCGCCCTTGTTTAGCAGGGATTGATGAATCCACTTTCTACCAGAGCCAGATTTAAGATAGTGTTCCCTGTCAACGGCTTGTTTTTTGGTTTGAAAAACCTCCACATGAATCACCTCCCAAGGACGGTATCTAATGGTATATCCTTTTGTTGCTAACTGATTGTGAGATTTAAATCGTTGAATAAGATTAGAGGTATATCCAATGTAGATTTTATCGAAGGAGAGACTTTTGAGAATGTAAACGACAAACATAAGAATAGGTTTTGGGACAAATAAAAAACCCTCTGTAATAAGAGGGGTTTCTTTGTAGCGGGAACAGGATTCATTCTTCCACTTCGTTCCAGAATGGGCCTCTAGGGAAAACAGCCCAAAGAAACTCCGATTGCTTCGCAATCTAATTTTTTCTTTTGTTCTCAATAAGATGCAAGCATCAATTGATCCCAAAATAAAAACTCCTTGATTTCTCAAGGAGTTTCTTTGTAGCGGGAACAGGACTCGAACCTGTGACCTTCGGGTTATGAGCCCGACGAGCTACCTACTGCTCTATCCCGCGCTGTGGGTGCAAATATACAACATTCTTGTCAATCCACAACCCCCATTGACCGCTTCTTGTGTATCTTTGTGCTAAATGAATGATAACCATAAAGCTGGCTTTGTTTCTATCGTTGGGAATCCTAACGTAGGGAAATCTACCTTGATGAATGCCTGGGTAGGTGAAAAACTATCGATTATTACGCCAAAGGCCCAAACCACAAGACATCGTATTTTAGGAATCCTGAATGCAGAGGACTATCAACTGGTTTTGTCTGATACCCCCGGTGTGATCACCCCTAGTTATGAAATGCAATCTTCTATGATGGATTTTGTCAAGACTGCCCTCGAAGATGCCGATGTTTTAATTTATATGCTTGAGGTGGGGGAGACCCAGATGAAAGATCAAAAGTTGTTTGAAAAAATCCAGCGATTATCTATTCCTGTTTTAGTCTTAATCAACAAGATTGACACCACAGATCAGGCTGCTTTGATTGCCTCTGTAGAGCATTGGCAAGGACTTTTTCCACAAGCCAATATTTTTCCTATTTCTGCTAAAACAGGTTTTTCTGTGCAAGAAGTACTGGATCATCTCATTTCACTTTTACCGCTTTCTCCTCCCTATTACCCCAAAGACCAAATGACTGATAAGTCAGAACGTTTTTTTGTCAATGAAGCGATTAGAGAACAAATCCTTCAGCATTATGATAAAGAAGTTCCCTATGCTGTTGAAGTGGTTACTGAAGAGTTTAAAGAAGCTGAAAAAATCATTAAAATCCGTTCTTTGATTATGGTAGAGCGCGAGACCCAAAAAGGGATCTTAATTGGTCATAAAGGATCTGCTTTAAAAAAAGTAGGAGTAGGAGCGCGCATGAAATTGCAAGCTTTTTTCACTAAGAAAGTTCACCTTGAGCTTTATGTGAAAGTCAATAAAGATTGGCGTTCAAACGAGCGACAATTAAAACGCTTTGGTTATAAGTACTAATCCCCGCATTATATCCTTTTAAAAAGGTTACTTTTGCATAAAAATTACCTCCATGAGTGCCATAGTAGCGATTGTTGGACGTCCCAATGTGGGAAAATCCACCTTTTTTAATCGAATGATTCAAAAGCGAGAAGCGATTGTCGATGCCGTGAGTGGTGTGACCCGCGATCGCCATTACGGGAAATCTGACTGGAATGGTGTTGAGTTTTCCTTAATCGATACAGGTGGTTATGTTGTAGGGAGTGAAGATGTTTTTGAAAAGGAAATTGACAAGCAAGTAGAGCTCGCTATTGACGAAGCAGATGTCATTGTTTTTATGGTAGAAGTAGAAACGGGAGTGACTGGAATGGATGAAGAAGTTGCTCAATTACTGCGTCGTTCTAGAAAACCTGTTTTCTTAGTCGTTAATAAAGTAGATAACGCCATGCGTCAAGATGATGCAGTAGAGTTTTATAGTTTAGGTTTTGAAAAGATTTACAATATATCTGGAATTAATGGGAGTGGAACCGGAGAGCTCTTAGACGACTTAGTCGCTTCTTTACCAGAACAAGTTAAAGACGATTCAGACGAATTGCCACGCTTTGCTGTTGTAGGAAGACCTAATGCCGGGAAATCTTCATTTATCAATGCCTTAATAGGAGAAGAAAGATATATCGTTACCGATATCGCTGGAACCACCAGAGATAGTATCGATACTAAATACAACCGTTTTGGCTTCGAATTTAACTTGGTTGATACCGCAGGGATCCGAAGAAAAAAGAAAGTCAAAGAAGACATCGAATTTTATTCTGTCATGCGATCTGTTCGCGCGATAGAGCATAGTGATGTTGTGGTATTAGTTGTAGATGCAACCCGTGGTTTTGATGGACAAGTCCAAAATATCTTTTGGCTCGCCCATCGCAATAACAAAGGGATTGTTATTCTAGTTAATAAGTGGGACCTTGTTGAGAAAGACCATAAAACAACAAAAGGTTTCGAACAAGAAATTCGCAAAGAAACCGCTCCTTTTGTCGATGTCCCTATTGTCTTTATTTCTGCCTTGACAAAACAGCGTATTTTTAAGGCCATTGAAACGGCAGTTAAAGTATATCAATCAAGGTCTAATCGCATCCCTACTAGGAAATTGAACGATACTGTTTTACCGATTATAGAAGCTACTCCGCCACCGGCAAATAAAGGAAAATTTGTCAAGATTAAATTCTGTACACAGTTGCCATCGCCTTATCCACAGTTTGCTTTCTTTTGTAATCTTCCGCAATATGTAAAGGATCCCTATAAGCGATTCTTAGAAAATCAATTGCGTGAAATTTATGATTTCAATGGGGTGCCGATTAATATTTTCTTTAGAAAGAAGTAATTAAAGGTTATCGCGTAAAGCAGTCAATTCTGCTTTAATCTTCTCCAAGCGGTTAAGCAGTTTTAATTTGCTTTTATCGGCGTCTTGGGATTGAGAGAGTTGATTCTTTGCCCCTTCAATGGTCATCCCTTTTTCTTTGAGTAGATGATGAATTAACTGAATGTTTTCAATATCTCCAGGAGTGAACTTGCGAATACCAGAGGTTTTCTTTCTGGGCTGAATTTGCTTAAATTCCTTTTCCCAATACCGCAACAAGGAGGTGTTTACACCAAAGGCCTTAGCGACCTCTCCTATAGAATAATACCTTTTTTCAGGTAAATTGATTTTCATCAGATTAATCTAACGATTGATTCTCTTGCGAAGCCTGGTTGACGATGGCGTCAAATTCGGCGGGACTTAGATCGTCCAAGTAAAAATTTAAAGGATTGATTTTAACACCTTCCTTAAAAATTTCATAGTGCAGGTGGGGAGCAACAGATCGTCCAGTATTTCCTACATAGCCAATGATATCCCCGCGCTTAACTTTTTGACCACGGCGAACATTGTATTTATTTAAGTGTGCATACAAACTAACATAACCAAATCCGTGATCGATACGAATATGACGACCATAACCAGAAGAACGATTATCGGCTCTTTTGATGACCCCGTCTCCAGTAGCGTAAATAGGGGTGCCTCTATTGGCAGAGAAATCCATCCCCTTGTGTTTTCTGCGTTTTTTAGTAAAAGGATCAATACGCCATCCATAGCCAGAAGCCATGCGTTTTAGGTCTTCTTTTTTAATGGGTTGTATCGAAGGGATAGCGGCGAGAAAATCTTCTTTCTTTTCGGCTAATTGTTGAATCTCTTCTAAGGATTTAGATTGTACCACCAGCATTCTAGAAAGAATGTCAATTTGCTTAGTGGTTTCTATAATTTGATTTGAATTACCAAAACCTTCGAGCTTTTTATATCGATTAACCCCCCCAAAACCAGCACGGCGTTGCTCTTCTGGAATAGGGCTTGCTTCAAAATAGGCACGGTAGATTTCGTTGTCGCGATTTTCAATTTCGGTCATTACTCCTTCCATTTGTTCTAAGCGCTGTGCGAGTAGATCAAATTGAAATTCATAGTTTTTCAATTCTCTTTCGAGTAAAAGTTCTTTAGGAGTGTTTAAAAAATCAGTGGTTAAAAGACCAAAAAGGGTAAATAATCCAAACAGAAAAGAGGAAATCAAAAACAAAAAGAAGTTAGAGATTTTGAGTGTTTTACCACTTTGGATTGGTCGGTAAGAAAGCGTTTCAGGATCGTAATAATATTTAACCTTTGCCATAAACAGATTTCTTATAAATTTTGTTTTCTTTTGCAGTAGCAAATGAAAAGTTCCACAAATATAACAAATTTTGCATGCAAGATTTGCATTTTAACGCTTTTAGACAATGAAATCAGCTGAAATACGCCAACACTTTTTAGATTTTTTCAACGAAAAACAACACCAGATCGTTCCTTCGGCCCCCATGGTGGTCAAAGATGATCCAACCTTGATGTTTACTAACGCAGGGATGAACCAGTTTAAAGAGTTCTTCTTAGGGAATAAAACCCCTAAAAATAAGCGGGTCGCTGATACACAAAAATGTCTTCGCGTTTCTGGAAAACACAATGATTTAGAAGAAGTAGGGATTGATACTTATCACCATACTTTCTTTGAAATGTTAGGGAACTGGAGCTTTGGAGATTACTTTAAAGAAGAAGCCATTACATGGGCTTGGGAGATTTTAACCGAACGTTATAAAATCGATCCTTCCATCCTTTATGTCACGATTTTTGAAGGTGACCAAAGCGAGGGACTTGAGCGCG
>JBELLO010000054.1:0-8987 GCA_042096495.1 Candidatus Arcticimaribacter sp. | reverse complement strand
TTTTCACAATCATAAAAGAATTGGCAAGCTGTTGTTGGCATTTCTTCTTCTTTCTTATGTCCACAGTTGGGACACGTAATTGTAGATTCTAAAATAGCTTCCATTATTCTATGATTTTATATCCTGTTTTTCCAATGGCGGTTGCAATTTCACTAGCACTTACCTTACTATTATCAAACTTTACAAAAGCTTTGGAAGTCTCATAATTTGCATCTACTTCTAAAATGCCCTCTAGTTTATTTACCTCGTTTTTAATATGGGCTTCACATCCTGCACACGTCATTCCCTGAATAGAATAGTCCACCTCACTGACGTTACTTTCAGATACATAAACAACTTGCTTTTCAGCATTAGAGTTGGAGTAAAACGTATGTGAATAGTAGGGGAAGGCTAACATAATACCTGCAAAAATGGTTACGAAAAGCAAGAATTTTTTGGATTGGATAAATTTGGGTTTGTCATCATCACAAGCGCAATCAATATCCTTTGGACGTGGCTTTAATTTTTGATACCAGGCAAAACCAAGAATCAATACGGTTATGCCTATTAAAATGGGTCTGTAGGGTTCTACCCAAGAAAAAGTAGAAGCAATTCCTGTAGTACCAGAAAGCAATGCCAAGACAGGAGTAATACAACATAAAGAAGCTACAATAGCTGAAAACAATCCAGCAAAAGCAGTTCGATTAGATGTCATTGTTTTTTTCATATTATGCAATTTTTCTTTCAGATGATACATTACTTAAAATAGTAGTCAAAAAAGCTTCATTTTCCTTCGAAATACTATAAAATATGGTTTGACCGTCTCTACGGGTAGTAATGACGTTAACGTCTTTCATCTTTCGTAAATGTTGAGAAATAGCAGGAACGCTCATTTCTAAAATATCAGCAAAGTCACAAGGGCACAATTCGGTTTCCCTTTGCAACAAAAACAATATTTTAAAACGAACTTCATTACCCGCCAGTGCCATAATTTTACTTATCCCTTCAATGGAAGTTGATACCTCATTTAAATCTTCTTTACAACGAAGTATTTGAGCTTGGTCTGCTTCTGCTCTAATACAACTAGTTTCAAGTTTCATACAACTTATTTTGAGCAAAAATATAAATATGTAATTATTTAAGCAAATGCTTAAATACAAATTTGAATTAAAATAAACTTGACCCGAAGATTTGACAATAAAAAAGGGATTACTTGATGATAAAAATAACTTTTTGAAACCCTTAATTTACAAGCTAAGACCATTTCATTCTTTGTAGCCTAACCGCATTTAAAATTGCTAATAGTGCTACACCAACATCAGCAAAAACAGCTTCCCACATTGTGGCTAAACCACCTGCTCCTAAAATCAATACAATGACTTTAACACCAAATGCTAATATGATATTCTGCCAAACAATTTTACGTGTAGAACGACTTATTTTAATAGCTCTGACAACTTTTGAAGGCTGGTCGGTTTGAATAATGACATCAGCGGTTTCAATTGCTACATCGCTACCTAGACCACCCATAGCAATACCGACGTTACTTGCTGCTAAAACTGGTGCATCATTAATACCATCACCTATAAAGGCTACTTTATTTTCAGGATTTTTCTTTAAAGCTTCTACTTCGTTTAATTTATCTTCTGGTAGTAGTCCACCTTTAGCATTTTCAATATTTAGCTCTTTAGCGACTTGTTGGGTGATGGAATCTTTATCACCTGAAAGCATCATAATATTTTTGACACCTACTTTATGCAATGTAGTAATCGTTTCTCTAGCGTCCTCTTTTAACTCGTCTGCTATCACGACATAACCTGCAAATTGATTATCGATTGCTACTAATACTATGGATTCTACAATAGATTTCGTTTCAGATGGAACACCAATATTATTGGCAGTCATTAAGGCTTTATTTCCTACTAAAACGGTTTTACCGTTTACAATTCCTTTTAAGCCTTTACCTGCAATTTCTGAAACTTCTTTAGCTTCAAAATCTTCTTCATTTTCTTGATATTCCATTATGGCTTTTGCTATTGGATGTGTTGATTGCTCTTCCATAGCCATTAGGTATTTCATAAATTCAGATTCTTCCCAACCAATAGTTTTTATGTCTTTAATATTAAAAACACCTTTAGTAACGGTTCCTGTTTTGTCCATTACCAATGTATTTATCTTGGTTATTGCATCTAAAAAGGAAGCGCCTTTAAACAAAATACCATTTTTAGAGGCTGCGCCCAATCCGCCAAAATAACCCAACGGAATAGAAATCACCAACGCACAAGGACAAGAAATCACCAAGAATATTAAGGCTCTGTACAGCCAATCTCTAAAGACATAATCTTCCACAAAAAAGTAAGGCAGAAAAGTAACCCCAATAGCCAAGAAGACTACAATAGGCGTATAGATTCGTGCAAACTGTCTGATAAATAATTCTGTCTTGGATTTACGTGCTGTTGCATTTTGAACCAAATCTAATATCCTTGCAATAGAACTATTTTCAAAGGTGTTGGTGACTTCAACTTCAATGACACTTTCTAAATTGATACTACCTGCATATACTTTGGCTTCTTTTAAAATAGAATCTGGTTTGCTTTCACCCGTTAAAGCTGCGGTGTTTAGAGATGCTTTTTCGGATAATAAAATACCATCTAACGGTATTTTTTCGCCTACGCGAATTTGTATTTTCTCTCCAATATTTACATCTTCTGGCGACACACTTTTATAATCACCATCACGATACACATTGGCTTCTTTTGGTCTAACATCTAATAACGCTTTTATATTTCCTTTTGCTCTGTTAACTGCTGCGTTTTGAAATAATTCACCTACTGCATAGAACAACATTACTGCAACACCTTCTGGATATTCACCGATAACAAATGCACCAATTGTGGCGATGGACATTAAAAAGAACTCGGTAAATACATCACCTTTTTTAATACTATTCCAACCCTCTTTTACTACTGGAAAGCCTACAGGTAAATATGCGATACTGTACCAAGCAATACGAACCCAATTCTTAAAAAAAGAAATATCAAAAAAATCTAATCCTATTCCAATAATTAGCATTGTAAAACTTATGATTGCAGGAATATATGTTTTGAATGCACTTCCATCTCCGTGGTCGTGACCATCATCGTGAGAATGTTTCGTCTCTAAATTTGATTTTAAATCTCTTAAATTGACTTTCTTTTTTTTCATTTAATATCTAATAATTTTTCAATATCATTTGGAATAGGCATACGTTTTAATGGTGGTACGTTTGCACCACCTGTATTACCAAGTGGAACGTGATTTATAAATGATTTCCAACCTCCGACAACTAGCCTTATTATTTGCCCAAAGACTTCTTTGGTGCTTCTTTGCATTAAACCAAACCTTAGCATTAACCAATGGGAATAAGTATGCTCTATTGGGTAAGATTGACCTATAATATGACTACGCTCTAAGTGATACCAAGCATTAGCATATTGCTTTTTTATGAGGTATTCTCTATAATATTTTAACTCTGAACTATAAGCTTCTTTTAGATGTCTCGGTATTTTTACATTAAACTTCATATCCATCTATTTTGGATAAAAGTAGCTTAATAGTCTATGCAACGGAAGTGCATTTATTAGGCACTGCATTTATCGCAAATACCTTTTACTACCAAGTTTACATTTTCTGAAACAAAACCATCGGGGACTTTTATTTGTGGGATTTTATGTTCCGTTAAACACACTGTTTCTCCACAATTGTTACAATGAAAATGAAGGTGTAAATCTTGTTCCATTTCACAATTGCAACCTTCTTCACACATCGCATATTTGGTGATGCCAGTGCCATCATCTATTTGATGTACAATTGCTTTTTCCTCAAATGTTTTAAGAGTTCTATAAAGGGTGGTTCTATCTGCCTTCGCGAAAGCATTTTCTATATCACTCAAAGTAACTGCCACCTTTTTTCCCGCAAGGAACTTGGATATCAGCAAGCGCATTGCCGTTATCCGAACTCCCTTTGATTCTAATAATTCTTCTATTGTCTGCATAATTAATCGTCGTCTTCGTTTCCAAAGGGTTTTAAAATGATTCCTACACTAAAGATAAAACCATCTGTGGGCGCATAAATTTCTGGAAAGGTAGGGTTTTCGTGTGGCGGCAGTACCAAAGGCGAAAACCTACTTTGTCTTCGGTCTGTAAAGTTCTCAAAATTTACAAATGTGCTTCCCCATTTAAAATTACGCATTACAAGTAAGCCCATTGTAAAGAAATCTGTTGTTTCAAATCCATTTGAAAGTAATTGTTTTCCTGTGTAATAGGTTTCATAACCAATACGCCATTTTTCAGATTCATACATCAAAACACTCCCTGCATTGTGCTTTGCAGTAAGTGGTTTCTGTGGATTGCCAGGTAGATAATTTAGGCGCGTGTCTATAAATGCGTAATTCAAAAACCACCTAAAATCTTTATAAGTAAACTTGATATTGGTTTCAGCCCCTTTACTTAGAATTTCTCCAGAAGCATTTTCAAACTGAAATAAATCACCATCAACAGAATTAAGTAGTAATCCATTTCTAATAGCTGTCAGATAAAATAATTGGTTTACGGAAAAACCAATTTCATCAGTCAATCTTGTTTGATAGTTAAAATCTAGGTTAAGACCATAAGAACGTTCCGCTTTCAAAGCATCCTTATCAATCTGTAAGACATTTCGAAAGTTTATGAATTCCGCTTCCTCAGTAAAAATATCTGGAACTTTATAGCCCAAACCACCCCCAAGTCTGCTAGAAAAGTTGTTGTTGGATTTATACAAAAGAGAAATTCTTGGCAGCGCAAAGAATCCCCAATCAATAGCATAATCGGTGCGCAGTCCTGTTTCAAGAATCCATTGTTCCGAAAGGTCATAGATGTTATTTGCAAACAATCCAACTGTAACGTCCTTTTGGTCACGTTCTAAAGGATTTCCCCGTTCATTAAATACTGTAGAATATATGTTTGCTCCTAAAACCCAATCTGCTTTTACTCCTTGATTTTGGTAAGCAGCTTCTGTAAAGGTGTTCCATTGACTGCCTTTAAAAGATAAATCTGGTATGTCCAAACTCCTATCAAAAAAAGCAATACTGTTCTTTACGGAAATAGATTGAACAGAATCTAATTGAGATTCAAAAACGGCTTGTGTGCTTACCCGTTTGGATAGGTTTTCTTCAGTATATTGATGGATTCCATTTTCGCCATCTTCAATTTTTGTAATATCACCACCTTTTCTATCATCATAAGTTCCATTGATTCCAAACCAGAAAGTAGTATTATCTGAGGGATAATAAAACAATTTAGGATTAAAGCTTATAGATTGAGTCTGTGGTAGATTACTAAAACCATCATCCTCTGGGTCATACGCTTTTTGATAATGACCTGAACCGTAAAGTGTCCAGCCCCATTTATCTCTTCGTTCGCCATAGAAAACATTGGCGGTACTACCTAAGGCCTGTGTTTGGGTTAGCATAATATCCAAAGCTGGTTCTTCGTTTGGCGTTTTTGAAACCATATTGACCAATCCTGCAATAGCACCACCGCCATATAATGTTGACGAACTACCTTTGATGATTTCAAATTGCCTTAAATCCAATGGTGGAATCTGTAAAATGCTCAATCCACTTGAAAAACCGCCGTAGAGCGGAAAACCATCACGCAATAGTTGCGTATAGCGCCCATCCAAACCTTGTATTCTAATGTTGGTATTTGCACTACTTAATGAGGTTTGTTGCATTTGTATTCCCGTACTTTCACGAAGCACCATAGAAATATTGGTTGGGTTCATTATTGCCTTTTCTCCTAATTCTTCAGCACCGATAAACTCAATACGTGTAGGTATTTTTCTTACTGTCCTTGTGCTTCGTGTAGATTGTAGTACAACTTCGTCTAAAGCATTTGAGCTTTCTTTTAAATAGAAAATCAATTCTTCATTTGAGGGAATTGTGATGAGTTTTTCCAAAGTTTCGAAGCCCAAAAAGGAAATTTGCAATTTATATTCGCCATTTGGGATATCCTCTAAAAAAGCAACTCCATCAAAATTAGTTGTTGCACCTTTATTTAGGGTTTCAATATACACGCTTGCACCAAGCAAAGGTTCCTTCTCTTTATCTGTAAAAATTTTTATTTCTAACGTATTTTGAGCGTAACCAACAGCACAAAATAGTAGCATAAGCCAAAGGCTTAATAGACTTTTATTCATATGTATTTTTAATAAATTGACTAAATAGTGTAAGTGGCGATTTCTTTATCGCTTAAAATTTTAGCCAATTCTACGAGGTGGTTGAAAGAAGCGAAACGAGACATCTTGGACAATAGCCATATCCTTTGAAGTAATCTCTCCATCAATTAATTGGTGTTCCGTATCGGTGAAGAAATTAAGGGCGGAAATGCCGTGGGCGTGACAGCAGTGACAATGACAAAAAGGTGAGCACATTTCGCAATCTTGGTCGTGGTCACCGTCAAAATCAACTACTGATATAGTTTGAGAATCATCTACAATATTTGCATCATCATTACAGGGCACTACTTGAAGTGCCAAGAAATAAAATGATAGTATGATTGCAAAAAATTTCACAATGCAAAGATAAAAAGATTTTGATGCAACTGTAGTGCAAATAACTTGATGGGTTTTATTTAATTGAAAAGTTATAAGAGAAAAAAGAGCCTTCCGAAAAAGACTCTTTCATTATTGGCTTAATGATCGTGATTTGAATGGTCATCGCTTTTTGTTTCACCTGATTGATTCATCATCATTTCGTGGTCATATTTACAACAACCTGGTAAACCATCATATGCTTCTTCATCACCAGCAACTTTTTCGGTATCGTAACCTGAAGCTGCAATTGCTTTATGAATTGCCATTGCATCAGTTTTTGTGTCATCAAAAGAGACATCTATTTTCTTTTTATCAACGTCCCAATTGGCGCTTGCAACACCTTCTACACCATTTGCTGCTTTCTCGATGGTGTTTTTACACATTCCGCAATTTCCTCTTACACCAAAAGACAGGTCTGTCATTGCCATATCTTTAGACATTTTAGTAGTTGTTGTAGTTTCTGTTTCTTTTTTGGTTTCGTTTTTACAACTTGTTAAACCTAACGCTGCTATTACAGCGATACTTAAAATTACTCTCTTCATTGTTTAAAATTTAATTGTTATTATTCTATTATTTGTTTTACTTCTCCACAGGTTAGCATTGCATCACCAAAATATGGATTGATTACTTTTTCTTCTTTGCTCAACCAAAACGCACCCTTGTTATTATCTGCCATTGGACAAAATTCTAAATAGACTTTTTCATTTACACCAAATAGTTGAACAGCATTGATTAGATGTGATGACAAATGCTTGAAATGGTCTCTTTGTGCTTTTATATCGGACGTTTCAGAAATTGAGGTCGCTGAAGATTTTATTTCCTTTTCTAATGACATCCAATGGTTATGCGCCTTATTATCTAATAACAATTTCATATCTACTTTGGTTAAATTGTTTAGTAAAGTTGATGCGCTTGTTGAAGTACTTTTTGAATCTTCTTTTACTAAAGCATCTTTTAAATTGATATACTCATTGTAAACACTATTTAACTGTTGTTGAAATTTCTCTGATACTTCCAAACGTTCATTCATATTTGTGTGGTCAGTTTCTTTGTTGGATGAATTGTTATCCATACCTAAATGACCCTCGTGACCAGTCATTACTTTACCACCATCTTTATTCATCATTGATTTCTTACCCTGTAATTGTGCTGCTGCATCAACCGTAAATGTTCCGTTAGTTACTATTTCATTTCCGGCAAACAAGCCTTCTAAAACTTCATATTCATTACCAATTTGATTACCTAACGTTACGTCACGCATTTCAAAAACTGGTTGGTCTGGATTTGTTTTTAAATACACCACAGAACGCTCACCTGTCCATAACACAGCAGATGCTGGAATAGATAAAGCTTCTTTATTTTTATTCTTAACACCTTCAATATTTGCGGTTACAAACATTCCTGGTTTAAATACATCATCCTTGTTGTTTAGAACCACACGCAAGGTTACTGTTCTTGTTTTTGTGTTTAAAACTGGGTCTATAAAATCGACCTTACCTTTAAATTCTTTATTAGAATAGGCATTGGTTGTAATCATTACTTCCTGTCCTTTTTTAAACAAATCAATCTGATTTTCATACACATCAAAATTTCCCCAAACTGTGTTTAGATTGGCAATTTTTAATAAAGGTTGACCTTGTTTAATATAATCACCTTGCTCTACCAGTTTTTCTGCGACAGTTCCTGAAACTGTTGCATACACAGGAAAGTTTTCTTTCACTTTTTGGGTTTCTTCAATCTGATTGATTTGATTTTCAGAGAGCTTCCATAATTTCAGTTTATTACGAACCGCTTTGTACAAAGCAGGTTGCGATTCTTTTAAGGATGCTGCTGTAATTAATTCTTGTTGTGCTGCATAGAGTTCTGGCGAATAGATTGTTGCCAAAAGCTGACCTTTACGAACTTCTTCACCAGTAAAACTCACATTTAAACGTTCAATTCTACCCGAAAAGTAACTGACTTGTACTGCATTGGCTTCTTCATTTTCAGCAATTTTACCAGATAGTTTTATGGTATTGCCTTCTACATTGCCTTTACCAACAACAGTTGTTTGGATATTTGCCAGAGCCATTGCATTTTCAGTCAGTTTAAATTCGTCTGCTGCCAAACCATCCGCGCCAGCTTCTGAAGGAATTAAATCCATACCACAAATGGGGCAATCTCCTGCTTCTGGTTGCATAATCTGTGGATGCATAGAGCACGTCCACATTTGATTACTCTCTTCAACTTCAGAGTGATTGTGTTCTGCTTCTGGTTTTGATGAGCTACCGAATAGTATCCAACCTAAAAGTAGACCTACAGCTAATATTCCGAGATAAACTATATATTTTTTCATTTCTTTATTTTTTTCGTTTTAATAATTTCCTAATTGAAGGTGACGAGGTGTACCACAACAA
>JBELLO010000053.1:0-9176 GCA_042096495.1 Candidatus Arcticimaribacter sp. | reverse complement strand
AGCCTAGTGGAAAATACCTAATGGAAGACTTACACAACGTAGGTGGCGTTCCAGCAGTATTGAAGTTTATGCTTGATGAAGGCATGTTACACGGAGATTGCTTAACCGTTACTGGAAAAACCCTTGCAGAGAATCTAGCAGAAGCTGCTCCTCTAAAAGAAGGGCAAGACATTATCAGTCCTGTTGCATCACCTATTAAGGCATCTGGACACATCCGTATCCTTAAAGGAAACCTTGCAGAAGGTGGCTCAGTGGCTAAAATCACCGGAAAAGAAGGATTGTTGTTTAAAGGTCCAGCAAGAGTATTTAATGGGGAATATGAAGCAAACGATGGTATTCGCAACGGCCTAGTTCAAAAAGGTGAAGTAGTTGTAATTCGTTATGAGGGTCCAAAAGGAGGCCCTGGAATGCCAGAAATGTTAAAACCTACCGCTGCCATTATGGGAGTAGGACTAGGGAAAGATGTCGCTTTAATCACCGATGGGCGTTTCTCTGGCGGAACCCATGGCTTTGTGGTGGGACATATTGTTCCAGAAGCGCAGGCCGGAGGAGCAATTGCTTTAATCGAAGATGGAGATATTATCGAAATCAATGCAGAGAAAAATACCCTCGAAGTACACTTAAGCGAAGCTGAATTAAAAGCGCGTAAAGCCAACTGGCAAGCACCAGATTTAAAATTCTCTAGCGGAGTACTTTATAAATATATCAAAAACGTATCCACTGCCTCTGAAGGTTGTGTGACAGACGAATAATATTATGGAAAAACAAACTCCCTTACATATTTCAGGGGCAGAAGCCGTTATTCGATGCTTGTTAGCGGAAGGAGCTGACTTGATCTATGGTTACCCAGGCGGAGCAATTATGCCCATCTATGATGAACTCTATAAGTTTAGCGACCAATTGCAGCATGTCTTAACCCGTCATGAACAAGGTGCAACCCACGCAGCACAAGGTTTTGCGCGTACTTCTGGGAAAGTCGGGGTCGCAATGGCAACCTCTGGTCCAGGGGCAACTAACCTTGTTACAGGAATTGCAGATGCGCAAATTGATTCTACTCCTATGGTTTGTATCACGGGACAGGTAGCGTCTCATTTATTGGGTTCAGATGCATTTCAAGAAACAGATATTATCGGGATTTCTACACCAGTAACTAAATGGAACTATCAAATCACTAAGGCCAGCGAGATCCCAGAGATCATGGCAAAGGCCTTTTATATCGCGCGTTCTGGTCGTCCAGGACCCGTATTGATTGACATCACAAAAGATGCCCAGTTTGAGTTGTTCGACTTTGCTTATGAAAAATGCAAAGGAGTACGCTCTTATCAACCTATTCCTCAACTTCAGTTAGACCAAGTTGAAGCTGCCGCAAAAGCGATTAACGCTGCTAAAAAGCCCATGATTGTATGGGGGCAAGGCGTTATTTTAGGCGAAGCCGAAGAAGAATTTAAAAGCTTTGTCGAAAGTTCAGGGATCCCAGCAGTGTGGACCATTTTAGGTCTTTCGGCTCTGCCTACAAAACACCCATTAAATATGGGAATGGTAGGGATGCATGGAAACTATGGGCCTAACTTATTGACCAATGAATGCGATGTTTTAATTGCAATTGGGATGCGATTTGATGATCGTGTAACGGGGAATTTAGCTACTTATGCAAAACAAGCGCAAGTGGTTCACCTTGAAATTGATCCCGCAGAAATAAGCAAGAATGTACATGCGAATTATCCTATTTTAGCAGATTGTAAAAGCAGCCTTAAGGCGTTAACTCCTTTGGTACATCATAAACCATTAACCGAATGGAAAGCGCAATTCGCTGCTCATATGGATACAGAGTTCGAAACAGTGATTAAAGGCGATACGCAACCGACTAAAGAAGGACTTACCATGGGAGAAGCAATTGCTTCTATCAACAAGCACACAGGTGCTGATGCCGTTATCGTAACCGATGTAGGACAGCACCAAATGATTGCTTGTCGCTATGCCGAGTTTATTCGCTCGAAAAGTAACGTTACCTCAGGTGGTTTAGGCACCATGGGCTTTGCTTTACCCGCCGCAATCGGGGCTAAAATGGGGGCGCAAGACCGTCACGTTGTTGCAGTAATAGGAGATGGGGGTTATCAGATGACCATCCAAGAGTTAGGAACCATTTTCCAAACGGGAACAGCAGTTAAAATCGTCGTTTTAAATAACGACTATTTAGGGATGGTGCGTCAATGGCAACAATTATTTTTTGACAAGCGATATGCTTCTACAGAAATGACCAACCCAGATTTTGTCACCATTGCTAAAGGTTACCATATTGATGCAAAACGCGTGACTAAAAGAGAAGAACTCGATCAAGCAGTGAGTGAGATGATTGCTTCAGACAAACCCTATTTTTTAGAGGTTTGCGTCGAAAAAGAAGATAATGTATTCCCGATGATTCCTACAGGAGCTTCGGTATCAGATATAAGATTACAATAATGAGTGATATTAACCGCTATACCATATCGATTTATTCTGAAAACAATGTTGGCTTGCTCAACCGTATTTCGGCTATTTTTTTAAAGCGTCACATTAATTTGTTGAGCTTTTCTACCTCTCAATCTGAAATCCCAAATGTTTTTAGGTTTGTGATTGTGGTAAAAGTAACCGAGGATAAAATCATCAAATTGGTACAACAGATCGAAAAACAAATAGACGTAATCAGAGCGTTTTATCACACAGATGAGGAAACTATTTTTCAAGAGACAGCTTTGTATAAAGTAAAATCAAGTTACTTATTTGAAGAGCGTCAAATTCAAAACATCATTAAAGATAGTCATGCGAATATCGTGACTGTTTCTCCTGAGTTTTTTGTGATTGAAAAAACTGGCTTCCGTCATGAGACCGAAAAGCTGCGCGAAGACTTAGCTCCTTATGGTTTGCTGCAGTTTGTTCGCTCAGGAAGAATATCCGTAACAAAAGCCCCTATGGGCATTTCAGAAATATTGAATAATTTTAACAACCAAAACAACGACTAAACAACACACAATGGCAAATTATTTTAATCAACTATCATTACGCGATCAACTAGAGCAACTAGGACAATGTCGCTTTATGGACGCTTCAGAATTCAACGATGGAATCAAAGCGTTAGAAGGAAAGAAAATCGTTATTGTGGGCTGTGGTGCACAAGGGCTAAATCAAGGCTTAAACATGCGTGACTCTGGTTTAGATATTTCTTATGCTTTACGTCAAGGAGCCATCGATCAAAAACGCGCTTCTTTTCAAAACGCATCAGACAACAACTTTGCTGTAGGTAGTTATGAAGATATGATTCCTACTGCAGATGTTGTGATCAACCTTACGCCAGATAAGAACCACACTTCTGTGGTTAAGGCAGTGATGCCTTTGATGAAAAAAGGCGCAACTTTATCTTATTCTCACGGTTTTAATATCGTTGAAGAAGGCACACAAGTTCGCGAAGACTTAACTGTTATCATGGTCGCTCCTAAGTGTCCAGGATCTGAAGTGCGTGAAGAGTACAAAAGAGGCTTTGGAGTACCAACGCTAATTGCTGTTCACCCAGAGAATGACCCACAAGGCCACGGTTTAGACCAAGCTAAAGCTTATGCAGTTGGAACTGGAGGAGACCGCGCCGGAGTTTTAGAATCTTCTTTTGTGGCAGAGGTAAAATCTGATTTAATGGGAGAGCAAACCATTTTATGTGGGGTGTTACAAACCGGATCAATTTTATGTTTTGATAAAATGGTTGAAAAAGGTATTGCGCCTGCTTACGCAGCCAAATTGATTCAGTACGGATGGGAAACCATTACCGAAGCTTTAAAGCACGGTGGAATCACTAACATGATGGATCGTTTATCGAACCCAGCAAAGGTAAAAGCCTTTGAACTGTCTGAACAGTTAAAAGAAATTATGGAGCCATTGTTCCACAAGCATATGGACGATATCATGTCTGGTCATTTCTCTAAGACTATGATGGAAGACTGGGCAAATGATGATAAAAACCTTTTAGGCTGGAGAGCTGCAACTGGAGAAACTGCTTTTGAAAAAACAGCTCCTACTGATGCAGAGATTTCTGAGCAAGAATTCTTTGACCACGGAGTACTAATGGTTGCTTTTGTTCGCGCAGGAGTAGAATTAGCTTTTGATACTATGGTAGCGGCTGGAATCAAAGAAGAGTCTGCTTACTACGAGTCATTACACGAAACACCATTAATTGCCAACACCATCGCGCGTAAGAAATTATTCGAAATGAACCGCGTAATTTCTGATACGGCAGAATACGGATGTTATTTATTTGATCATGCTTGTAAGCCATTATTAGTGGACTTTATGAAAGGTATTGATACCGATGTGATCGGGAAAGCTTATGCTCCTGAAGCAGGAAATGGAGTTGATAACAAACAATTGATCGACATCAACGAAATTATTCGTTTTCACCCTATCGAATTGATCGGGTATGAGTTACGTGACTCAATGACTGCGATGAAGAAAATCGTATAATATGGAACGGCCAAGTGTTGAAGGCGCACTAGTAGCTCAAACTCGTTTAAAAGAGGTTGCGCTAGTTACACCCTTTCAACACTTGGCTCGTTTTTCTTCTCTTATTGAAGGCCAAGTTTTTGCTAAACGCGAAGACTTACAACAGGTGCGCTCTTTTAAAATTAGAGGGGCTTTCAATAAAATTACCACCCTTAACACCTCCGAAAGAAATAAAGGTATAGTTTGTGCCAGTGCAGGAAACCATGCCCAGGGCTTCGCCTATGCTTGTAATACCTTAAAGATTAAGGGTACGGTATTTATGCCCGTGCCTACCCCAAAGCAGAAAATTGAGCAGGTCCGTATGTTTGGCGGGGAGTTTATCAATATTTGTTTATCAGGCGACACCTATGACGATGCCTATAAAGCTGCCCTGCATTTTCAACAAGACAATCAATCTGTTTTTATTCATCCTTTTGATGATAAAGAAGTGATAGAGGGACAAGCTACCATTGCACTTGAGATCTTAGCTCAAACAGAGCAGCCCTTGGATTACCTTTTTGTTCCAGTAGGAGGCGGAGGATTAATCTCTGGGATTTTAACCGTGTTTAAAGCTAAATCTCCGCTCACAAAAATCATTGCAGTAGAGCCTGCAGGTGCCCCTTCTTTGGCTACCTCCATAAAAAATAATGTCAATACACGACTAAAGCAAATTGATAAGTTTGTCGATGGTGCTGCAGTACAAAGGGTGGGAGACCTGGGTTTTTCAGTTTGTAAAGATTTAGTAGACGATTGTATCACAGTTGCAGAAGGACGGATTTGTCAAGAGATTCTAGATCTCTATAACAAAGAGGGAATTGTAGTCGAACCCGCTGGAGCAATCTCTTTAGCCGCATTAGAACAATATAAAGATCAACTGAAAGGCAAACGTGTTGGCACCCTTATTTGTGGGGGGAATAACGATATCACCCGTACTCCAGAAATAAAAGAAAGAGCACTCTTGCACGCTAATCTCAAGCATTATTTTATTGTGCGTTTTCCACAACGTGCCGGAGCTTTAAAGGAGTTTGTAAATGATATTTTAGGCCCTAATGACGATATTGCCTTTTTCGAATATTCCAAAAAAACCAGTAGGGTAAATGCCCCCGCAGTCGTGGGGATTGAATTAAAAAGCGAAGCAGACTTTTCGCCTTTACTAGAGCGAATGAAAGCCAAAGGTTTCTATGGGGACTACCTCAATGAAAAACCAGACCTCTTCCAGTATTTGGTATAATTAAAACACCAACGGGATCACAAAGCGATACATCAAAATCAATAGCACCACTGCAATTAGATTGATGAATATTCCTACCCGTGCCATTTGGGCGACCTTGACATAACCACTGGCAAAAACAATAGCATTTGGCGGAGTCGCCATGGGCAACATAAAGGCGCAACTACTGGCCATGGTCACCGGGATAAGTAAATATAAAAGTGGAATTTCTAAGCCTATTGCGATGCCTGCCACTACAGGCGCTAAAACAGCGACAAGGGCAACATTACTCATTAATTCTGTCATAAAGAGCATCAAAAGAATCAAGAGGGAAACGGTGAGTAAGACGTTTAAATTAGCGTTGGCAATACCATCGGTGATCAAGGAGACAATACCGGTACTCGACATTCCTTTGGCGAGTGCTAAACCACCCCCAAAGAGAATTAAAATCCCCCAGGCTAAACGGGAGGTGTCTTCCCATTTTAGAATAAAAATTCCTTGTTTAAATTGATGCGGAATTGAAAATAGTGCAACCGCACAACCCACACTAATCATAGTGTCAGACAAGCCTAAACTAGGAAAAAAAGAGTTGATTAAAGTGCGGAATACCCAAAGGAAAACGGTTACAGCAAAGATGCGCAGTACGTGTTTTTCTTGGGGACTGGTGGGGCCTAGATCAGCTAGCTTTTTCGCAATAAGGGCATTAGAAGAAGCAAATTCAATCCCTTTATTGGGAAACATCCATCGGGTTAGCACAAAATAAATAATCCCAATCATAGTGGCAGAAAAAGGCAAGCCAATGATCATCCACTTTAAAAAGGAGATCTCCATATTGTATTCGTTTTCTAATAAGCCGATCAAAACTGAATTAGGCGGGGTTCCTATCACCGTCGCAATTCCCCCTGCATTCGCAGAAAAGGCAATCCCCAGCATTACTGAAAGCGAAAAATGTCGCTCTTCTTTTGTGAATTCACCATCGCTTTGTACTAAAAGGTGTATCACAGACAATGCAATGGGTAACATTACTACTGTACTGGCGGTATTCGAAATCCACATACTCATAAAGGCAGTGGCAAGCATAAAACCTAAAATAACCCGGTTAGGGGTCGTGCCTGTTTTATGGATAATGGTCAGGGCAATGCGCTTGTGTAAATTCACTTTTTCTAAGGCTAAAGCCAAAACAAAGCCTCCAAAAAATAAAAACACAATTGAACTCCCATAATTGGCCCCCACTTCATTCATCGACATAATATCAAAAAGCGGAAAGATGACCAGTGGTAGTAAAGCAGTAACAGAGATCGAGACAGCTTCTGTAATCCACCATGTTACCATCCAGACCGCTAAGGCGATAACTGTAATTGCTTGAGATGAAACCCCGTCAAGGGTTAAAAACTGTAATAAAATAAAGAAAGTTGGACCTAATAATAAACCGACTTGTTTGCCCATGGAGCGATTGTTTTGTTAAATATAAATGATTTTCCCTTTTTTATTATGAATTTCATTCTTTCAATTGCTAAAAATAAGTTGCTCATAATACAGCTTTTACGCTTATTATGTTTAACTTTAAAACAAAAAAAATAAACAGACAGTTATGGAAACCACGGAAAAGGTAAAAATAGATACTGCAGTTCACTTTGAGGAACCTATTCATTGTACCCAGTATTTGGTCGATGGAGAATTGAAAACCTGGGAAGGTGGAACTTCAGATGTGTTTTCTACCATCTATACAGAGAATAGCAAAGGGGAGGTAGGACCTACGCTTTTAGGGTCAATTCCTGATATGGAAACAGATGCAGCTTTAGACGCTTTAAATGCTGCAGAAAAAGCCTTTAATCGCGGTCAAGGCGCATGGCCTACCATGAAGGTAAAAGACCGTTTGAAATGTCTAGAAGTTTTTGCGAAGAAAATGCAAGAGCACCGCGAAGAGGTTGTAGAGCTTTTGATGTGGGAAATCGCAAAGAACAAAGTTGATTCTTATAAAGAGTTTGATCGTACTGTCGACTATATCTATGATACGATTGAAGCCTATAAAAAATTAGACCGCAAGAGTGCAAAGTTTGACAAGCAGGCTGGGATTCACGCACATATTCGTCGTGGACCGCTGGGAGTCGTTTTGTGTTTAGGTCCTTATAATTATCCTCTTAACGAGACATTTTGCTTGTTGATTCCCGCAATTATTATGGGAAATACTGCCATCTTTAAACCGGCAAAACACGGGGTACTTTTAATTACGCCATTATTAAAGGCTTTCCACGAGAGTTTTCCTCCTGGGGTAGTGAACATTGTTTTCGGTCGTGGACGCAAGATTGCATCTCCGATTATGCAAACCGGTAAAATCGATGTATTAGCCTTGATTGGGCATTCTTCTTCGGCGGTAGCCTTACAAGATTTACACCCCAATAAAAACAGGTTGCGATTAGTGCTGGGACTTGAAGCTAAAAACCCTGGCATTATCTTACCCGATGCAGATTTAGACCTGACCATCAAAGAATGTATCTCTGGAACATTATCCTATAACGGACAGCGTTGTACAGCTTTAAAAATGTTGTTTGTTCACGAATCAATTGTGGATGAGTTTAACGCGCGTTTTGCTAAAGCAGTCGATGCCTTAAAGTTTGGTTTACCTTGGGAAGAAGGAGCGTTTTTAACTCCGCTACCAGAGCCTAGTAAGCCGGCTTATATTCAAGATTTAATTAAAGATGCTAAAGCCAAAGGGGCCAAAGTACTCAATAAAAAAGGAGGACAACTGAGTCACAACTATTCCTATCCAGCGGTATTGTATCCTGTGACTAGTGATATGGATGTGTACCACGAAGAGCAATTTGGTCCAGTAGTTCCAGTGATGTCTTATAAAGATATCAACGAGCCACTTGATGTTATGGCTGCTTCAGATTATGGACAGCAAGTCAGTCTTTTTGGAAGAGATATCCGCAAGATTGGACCCTTAGTAGATGTGTTGGCCAATTTAGTTTGTCGTGTTAATTTAAACTCTGCCTGCCAGCGTGGGCCAGATGTTTATCCATTTACTGGGAGAAAAAACTCTGCTGTAAGTACCTTGAGTGTTTATGATGCCTTGCGTTCTTTTTCTATCCGTACCTTTGTGGCAGCAAAAGACAATTCTTACAATAACGAAATTCTCGATGCCTTAATGGATTCAAAGGATTCTAATTTTGTGAATACAGAATACTTACTCTAGTTAAAAGAATTGGTCTATTCCAAAGACCAAAGATGAATTTTTAAAGCCGTCTAAGTTGATGCCATAGTCCATCCTTAAGACGGCTTTATAGATGTATTTATGGATGAAACGTAAACCTATTCCGCCGTATTGATAGTTGTTTTCACTTTTAAAAAGTGCATTAAATCTTTGATCTACAGGTCGAATTCCTGCCATATCGACAAAGACATTTCCTTGTAAAGCAAACCAGCCTTTTTCAAAAAGGCTATGACGGTATTCTGTATTGAT
>JBELLO010000052.1:0-9196 GCA_042096495.1 Candidatus Arcticimaribacter sp. | reverse complement strand
CTGTGCTTGTTCTGACTCCGCTCCAACAACAATCCTGTCGGGTTTCATAAAATCTTCTACCGCAAAGCCCTCTCTTAAGAATTCAGGATTCGATACCACGTCAAAATATACATTAGTCTTGGCTTTTAGAGCTGCTTTTACACGCTCGCCAGTACCCACAGGAACGGTGCTTTTGCTAACCACAATTTTGTAGTCTTTCATCAAATCGCCAATTTGGTTGGCAACGCCCAGCACATAAGACAGATCGGCAGAGCCGTCTTCATCCTCTGGCGTGGGAAGGGCTAAAAAAATAATGTCGCCGTGTGCAACACCTTCCTCTATTTTTGTGGAAAAATGGAGCCTGCCCGATTTGATATTTCGTTTAAAATAGGCTTCCAAATGCGGTTCATAGATAGGCACCTCTCCGTTTTGCATTTTTTCCACTTTGGCTTTGTCAATGTCAATACACAGTACATCATTACCCGATTCTGCCAAACAGGTTCCAGTAACAATGCCTACATAGCCGGTGCCGATTACAGATATTTTCATGGTTAATACACTTTTTTGTTTTGTGAATAGTTGGTTTCCTCGAGCCAGTCTTTTACGCCTAATTCTAACCCATACTTTGGCTTAATTAATGATATCATTTTTTCTCCATTGATGTCGTTTGAAATCATCAGCTTTTTTATTCTGTTTGAATGAAAAGACTTTAACCCAAACACTCTATGAAGCACCCATGAAGCCATGAAAAGAAGCTTTGAAGGAAGCGTAATCGTGTGGCTTTTACTTTTTGTAAGTTGCTTTATTGTTTTAACGATTTTTGAAAGCTCTGGAGATGGATGATATGAAGCATTTATAATTTCTATCCCTGGTTTTGCTTCTGAAGTTCGGTTTATTATCAAATCTACAAGGTCTTTTACATAAATGCATCCCTTCCGTGTATCCTTTCTACCTGGGTAGAAAAAATGCCCTTTTGACAATGAATTAATAAGCCTCGTGAAATTTCCATTTTCATATTTTCCAAAAACTACACCTGGTCTAACAATAATAAGTCTTCGGTTAGTAGGGTCTTCTTTTTGCCAAAGCTTATGAATATACTCTGCATTTAGTTTTGATATGCCATACGGAATATCTGGCATTGGAAGGGTTGCCTCGCTTTTTTGCTCTTCATAGGTTCCATAAACAGCTATGGAGCTTGTAAATACAATTGTATTGATGTTGTTTTCTCTTGCAAAATCACAAACATTTTGAGCTCCTAAAATGTTCGTTTCAAAGTATTCTTCTGAAAGGTGTCCGGGGGTTCTATGAACCGCTGCTAAATTAAAGATGGTTTGAGTATTTTTTGCAGATTTTTCTAGGATTGGTCGGCGGACATCGCAGTTAAAATGAAATGATTTTTGGTCCTGATCTACAGGGCCGTTTATATCTAAATTTACAAGCTTTTGGTTTTGTCCCAATAGCTGTTGGACTAAGTGCGTGCCAATAAAACCACTCCCGCCGTAAATATGAAATTTATTTTTCATTGAGAAATTGTTTTACAGTCTTGCTGAATGAGTTTAGAAAATTTAATTCCTTAAAAGAAGATGCGTGGTTTCGAATGTATTCTGGATCAAATTCATTTTCAATTGATTTAAAATATTCCAATGATGCTCTTAAACTTTCTATTGATTGTTCTGAAAAAAAGACTCCTGTTGAATTTTTGTTATTCTTTTTATCGTTAATTACTGTTTCCAAAGCCCCACCCTTTGCATACGCTATAACGGGAATTCCAAGTGCCATGACCTCCAGAGGGATTATGCCAAAATCTTCTTCTCCTGGAAAAATTAATGCCCTTGATTCATTAATTTTTTCCTCTACTTCATCCCATGATATTCTCCCGAAAAATTGAATGTTCTTCCCTACCTTTTTTTCAAGTTGGTTTCTCATAGGGCCGTCTCCAATTACAACCAAATTTTCTTCTCTTCCATTGAATAAGTCAACTAATAAATCTATTCGCTTATATGGAACTAACGCTCCAAAGCACAAAAAATGCTTTTTCTTTTTGTTCGCTGACACCAATGGCTTTTTAAACAACTCTGACCTAACTGGAGGAAAAATTACTTTGGCCTCTTTACCATAAAACTTTTTAATTCTATTTTTAACATTCTCTGAATTTGCAATAAATAAATCTACATTATCAATTGTTGTTTTATCCCACAGTCTTAGAAGATAAAAAAGACCTTTCAAAATCATTTTAAGAAAAAAGGGTTTGTTTGCTGTGTATTCGTGAGTATATCCCCAGCAATAACGCATGGGGGTGTGTACATAGCAGATATGAGGTGTCTGCTTGTGAGTCTTAATCCCTTTTGCAGGGCCTGACTCTGAGGAAATAATAAGATCATATTTTTTCTTTAGCTTAAGTAACTTAATACCTACTGGGAAGAGTGGGAAAAAATAGTGGTGGTTTTTTCGAAAAAAAGAATTATTTAAAATACTAGAATAAACTTTTCTTCCTTTCAAGTCCCCGTCATACTTTTCTTTATCATAAAACAAGGTATATATATCTGCTTCAGGATATAGTTTTAATAAACTTTCTACTACGCGCTCTCCGCCTCTGCGTCTTATAAACCAATAATGTATGATTGCAGTTCTCAATTATTAAATTAGTAATTAAAGCTTTTCAAAAGTAGTTTTTTTAATTCAACATTTTAGGGGTAGGTTGTTTAATTGAAGTGGGGGCTAAGATTGACAACTAAATAATTGTGGCGTTCGATGTCAATTGATTGTTTATTCGTGTTTTGTTAGTTTCTTAAACGCCTGCAAATATTGGTTTTGACATTTATTCCATGAAAATTGTTTAAGCTTTTTTGATCCTCTGTGAATGAGGTCTCTTTTGAGCGATTCGCTTTGGTGGAGGGTTACAATCTTTCCTACTATGTCTTCAATTGAAAAAGGATTAAAAAAAAGAGCTGCGTTACCAGAAACTTCTCTAAAGACATCTAAGTTAGAGCAGATTACAGGAGTTTTTGTTGAAAAAGCCTCTAAAATTGGAAGGCCAAACCCCTCGTAAGTTGATGGGAAAATAAGAAATTCTGAATTGTAATAAAGTTCTGAGAGTTCGTTGTTTGACAAGTCTTCAAGAAAGTCTATTTTTTCGATTAGTCCTAAATCAATTACTAACTGTTTAAGGTCTTCATCAGGATTAATAAACCCAGTGCTTTTACCAACAATTACTAATTTTAATTCTTTTTTTATTTTTTCCGTGAGGGCACTGTATGCATAAATTAAATTTTTTACGTTTTTGTGTGGCTTTAAATTTCCTACAAATAGAAAAAATTTACCTCCTTTTTTTGTCTGTGGTCTTAAAAGCCTTTTTGCGCCCGGATAAATTACTGATATTTTTGATGGGTCGATGTTGAAAAAAAACATTACTCTTGAGCGTGTAAAGTGTGATACTGTAAAAACATGATTTGAAAGCTTAATAGCAAGAAAGTAGAATATTTTAGCAAATACTTTTTGTTTAAAATTAAGTTTATTGAAATTATCTAAGTGATAGGTGTCGTGAATTGTGACAACTCTTATTTTTGCATTTGACAAAATCGGAACGTTAAAATGGGGTACCCAAAGAAGATCGGTTTTTGGGAAAAATGGATATTGGAAGAGTATTTTAATAGAATATATACTTGACTTGGTGTGTATTATTTCTACTTTAAGTGTTTCCTTAAATTTTACTAGCTTGTTTTTATCCCCAATCAAATAGACAAAAAAATCATTAGTAAGAACGGGTAAAATGTTTCTAATCACTACTCCAATTCCAGAAGCGCTAATCATTCTAGCGTCAATTGCTAAAGTTTTTTTATTTGACATGTCTTTTTGAGTCTTCCGGCTGGATTAGTTTTTTCTTTATGCGAGTCGAAATTATCTTTTGTTCGTTTTTAAATAACATCATACTTCCTATAAAGGTATAAAAGATAACTCCGTCGTGTCTGCTAAAAATGTTTTCTGACAACAAACAAAAAAAACATAACAACAAAAAAAACAAGAAAAGTGTATCACTATTTCTTAGGGCATATGATATTAAACTCAGCTGTGAGTAAAGGAAAATAATTAATCCAAATATACCGCTTGACAAACAGACTTGTAAATATTGATTGTGAGAATTAAATGTGAATACTTCATATACATTTGATTCTAAGTTTGCTTCATAACAACTACGTAGTTGGTCCTGAGTGTCGCCAACCCCATAGCCAAAAAGCCAAGATTTTTTAATTACCTCAAAAGAGCATAAGTAAATTCCATTACGAATTTGAAAATTAGAAATACTAGAATAATTAATGTTGTAATTTCCTTTTGGGAGACTAAAATCATATTCAAATATTTCTTTTGTTTTGTTAAAATAGTTAGGGGCTTGAGATATAACGACAAAGTAAAAAGCTGCGATGATTAATCCAAATAAAGGAACAGCTATGACTTTTTTAGTTTTAATTACAATCAGTACAAAAGACAATATAAGGGTGGCAATGAGTGGGATTCTTGCTTCAAGGGTTGCCTGCCAATAAAAAAAATAACTTATGATTATACCAAAAGCAACTGCCTTAAATAGATTTTTACTTTTAAGCTCCTTTAAAATTTCCGATAATAAAAACAAACTTGCAAATCCAATCCATAATGAAAAGTATGTGCCGTGTACATCTGTAATTAATTCAAATCCTTTTCTATAGTCCCACTTGGAAACTTGTGTTTTATTTTCAAAAAAGCTTAAGAGGCTTAATTGAGTAAATAAAAGCTTTAAAAAAACAGCTGTGGTAAATATTTTTGTTGTTTTATTAAATATTTCGGTTGTGATTTGACCTACCGATAAAAAAGCAAATATTAAAGGGAATGCTAGGAAGGGGGATGTTCTTGTAATCATTAACAGTCCTTCTTTAATATTATTAGTATATATTAAACTTATTAAATAAATAATGAAAATTGAGGAAAAAATAGTTCCGTTAAAAAGAGTTTTTTTGTTTTTATTAACTCCCCTACATAGAAATATTGAAAGTATTAAAAGGGATATGACTAGAGAAGTTTGAACCCCTCTAGGAAAAATTGGAAAAAGAGCTAATGTGTAAATATTTAAGCGCCAAAATCTGCTCAAAACTGCATTAAACTTTTGCTTCATTGTTATCCACTTATAAACTCTAATTAATATAATGAGCCCTTTTCTCTTTTTTAAAATAAGACGCCTGTTTTTTGTTTTCCATAGCTATTACAATTCCCAAAAGGATCCAGTTATATTGAAAATATATTTGAACCCCAAAAATGAAAAAACAAATAAAAATTAATATAAACTTTTTTTGGTTTGTTTTTAAATACAGCTTGTAAATAATTAGTGAAAAAAGTACAAAAATTAGAGCTCCTCCATCTACTAAAAGCTGAATAATCCCTCCATAACCGTGGGCATCAATTTTTCCACTAGGGTGTTCAGGAAAAAAGGTGCGATATTGGGGGTTGTTTCTTGTTATTGGATAATTCCCAAGCCCTGTTCCAAAAAGTGGATTTTTTTCTATCATTTTTGGTACTATGTGTAAGCCTGAAATTCTTCCCATTACAAGATTGATATCTGTTGGTCTCTCAGAAATCTCACGTTTGATATTCTTAATATCATCAATATATACCTCTGCCAAACTCAAAAAGATTGCTAAAAATGTAATTACTCCGCCAACAATAAAAATAACGCTAAGTTGTTTTATTTTTTGATAAATTTTTTTTCCATACAGCAAAAAAAACCAAGTAAAAATCAGTAGAATTCCAGCTTTGGATTTTGCAAAGAATATAATAGTAAATAATATTATGATTCTAGAAAATTTATGAAATTTGCTTTTATAAAAATATGACAAGCAAAATGTAAATGCTAGCATAAGGCCATATGGCCCACCCTCGCTGTACCAGCCACGAAGCCTATGTACGCCCCCCCAAAGCTCATAAACTACTCGAGTTTCATCAATTATCCCAGATAAATAAAAAATATATAGTGTCAGGAAAACCATCAAAATCAAGAAGTTAAGATTATAAATTTGGTTTATATAAAATTTAATCTCTGAGTTAGTTTTTTTTACAAAAAATTTATGAATTAAGGCGGCTAAGTTGACGCAAGAAATAAGCTCAAGAAATCTTCCTATACTAATAAGGTTAGGTTTTATGAAAAAAGAAACCCCATCTACTAAAAAGAAATCTCTGTAAGGATTTGTCAGAAGGGTAATTACAAGGTGGATAAAAAATAACAATATGAATAGAAACATCCATTTATTGATTCTTTTGTAATATATAAAAGGGGTTAAGGCTAGTAGTATTAGTTCTGATAGTTTTATTACATTCAATTTAAGTTCTGTAAATTGAACACAAAAAACAACCAACAGAATAAACGCTGTGTTTTTAACCTTGAAAGTTTCTTTATACATTTATTTAAAAGTTCTTGATTCCGTCTTTTACAAAAGAAAAGGGGTTGTATACGAGCACTAAGTTTAACTTCCTTTTAATGTAAATTAGTGAAATAAAATTGGTTAATAAAACAGATGCTGCTGTAGATAACGCAGCACCCTCTAAACCGTACAAGGGAACCAAAATGATATTGAGTAAAATATTAGCTATTGCACTACTCGTTGTTATTCTTGTGTAAACCTTTTGTCTTCCAGTCATATTAAGCGTTAAGTCCACAAATCCAGAAACTGCATAAAGAAACTGTGCGGTTGCCAGCAAAATTAAAACGTGTTGTTCAAGTGCGTATTCGGGGCCAAAAAAAGATAAAATTTTTTTTGAAAATATTAATATTGTTAAAAAGATAGGGGCAGTTGCGAAAAAAATTAATTTTGTTGAGCTCCTAATCACTTTTTTTAACTCCTGTTGATCCCCTTTTGAATTTAAATTGGATATTTTTGGGCCCACAATGGTCCCGAAAACAATTAGAAATATAACATTTAAACTTGATATTTGTGAAATTATTCTATAAACACCTACTTCTTCACTTGTCCTAAAGTAACCTAACATGAGAACATCAATTGAAAAAATAATAAATATCATTGATGAGCTAAACATCATTGGGGTGCTACTGCTTAAAAGGCTCCTAAGTTGTAGTTTTCTTATTCTCTTTTCAAGCTTAATAGGAAATAACAACAAAATAGAAATTAAAAGAGATAGACATGTGCCTAAGGTTAAAAATAATATAAGGTTAGCCTCCTCCGCTGATTTAAAGTCAATTATAACATAAGTCAATAAAATTATGTTTCCTAGAAAAGCACTTAGGATTGCAAACGGTAAAATTTTACCTAGGCCCTTAAAAAGGTTGCTGTTGTAATTTAAAAATGTTGAGGCAATCAAAAGAATGGGGAAAAAAGAAAAATAAACTAATAGCTGGCTATCTTCGAAGAATAAAACTGCTATTTCATCTTTAAAAAAAGAAAATATTGCACAAATGAGGCTTGACCAAATCAAAATGAGTGTGTATGATTTGTAAACGAAATCACTTTTAAATTTTCTGTTGAAAAAATGCTTTACGTCTGATCCAAGCTTTATTGCCAGTGTGTTTAATCCAAGGGTAGTTATAACAGTAAAAATTACAATCATTGATTTGATGATAGAAAACCTCCCATAGGCATCTGCCCCATAACTTTTTGAAATGAAAATTGCCAATAAGTATACTGTTATTAAATTTAGGATGTGGAAAATAAATGTAACTCCTCCTCCTTTCAAAATTTCTGAGAGATGTTTATCAAAAATTACATGGTGTTTTTTAATCATACAATTTAGCCGTTAACCTTTTTTAGTTTGTCTAATTAATGTTAATGCTTTCTGTTGATAGTGCGGTGTTCTTTGCTCTGCTTGCCTTAAGATTTAGCGCAATTACTTCTACTTTATTTATTCTGGCCCCTTCGCCTACTATTTTTTTTGCCAAATCATACCAACTCATGGTTTCTCCATCGCTAAAGTGTTCCATGTTTGAGGCAAACGCAGATTTGGTCATTTTATTTAACAAAAATACAACTAAATTCGGGGCATAAGTAGGTGTTCCATATAAATCACAAACTACTTCTAAAAAAGGCTGTGCTTTCATTTTTTCCAAAATTTTTGTCTGGAAGTTGCTTCCAAACTCTGAGTATAACCATGAGGTGCGCACAATACAATAATCGCCCCCAACAGCAGCTATCGCTTGTTCTCCAGCTAATTTTGATGAGCCATAAACATTTATTGGGTTGGGTTTGTCTGCTGTAGTGTACGGTGCGCCTTTGGTCCCGTCAAACACATAGTCGGTGGAAATATGAATAAAAAAGACGCTTTGTTGTTTGCACGCTTCTGCCAAGAGGCGAGGAGCTAATTCGTTTAATGCATATGCTTTATCAACCTCCTCTTCAGCCTTATCCACGTTGGTATATGCTGCTGCATTGATGCAAAAGTCAAAACGATTTACCTTAAAAAATGCTTCTATTTGTTGTGCATCCCTAACGTCAAGGTCAGTCTTTTTAGCAAATACAAAAGACAACTGTGGGTAGTCTGCAGCGGCCCCTTTTATGGCTAATACCAACTGCCCATTTGCACCTGTAACCAATACCCGTTTCATTTGTATATGGAACTAAATGTGGGTAATAATGCGTCTTTTTCTGAAATGCGCTGCTTCTCTTTTGGTAGCTGCCAATCTATAGCCAAATCAGCATCTAAAGGGTAAATACCAGCTTCGGACTCTTTGCTGTAATACGCGTCGCATTTATAACATACGATTGCTGTTTCAGAAAGTACTGAAAATCCATGGGCAAAGCCCTTGGGAATCCAAAGCTGATGATTGTTTTGATCTGAAAGCTCTACACTAATGTGCTCTCCGCATGTAGGTGACTCTTGCCGTAAATCAAGGGCCACATCCAAGATGGTGCCCTGAACCACCCGAACAAGCTTGGACTGTGCGTGCTCTCCTTCTTGAAAATGCAGCCCCCGAATAGTGCCGTAATACGAAAAGGATTGATTGTCCTGTACAAAGTTCGCTGAAAATTCCACTAACGAATCCATCCATGATTGGCGAAAGCTTTCCATAAAATAGCCTCGCTCATCTGCAGCTGTTTCTGGCGTAACAACCACACATCCTGCTAGCTTGGTTTTTTCTTTCAGCATACCTAACGTTTCGCGTAACCGCTTTTAATGAATGGGGAAATAAAAGTGTCGTGCTGCTTTTGATTGATATAGCCCATTTGAAGTGCCACATCTTCAATGG
>JBELLO010000051.1:0-9522 GCA_042096495.1 Candidatus Arcticimaribacter sp. | reverse complement strand
AAAGAAGAAGAAAGCGGTGCAGTGTAAGCTGTATTGAAATACAAACAGCTTTCTAAAACGGGGAAATGTTCACGCATATTTTGTTTTATTTAAAAGTACAGGTTTTTCGTTAAAATAAGTTTTCGGGAAAAGTGTTTTTGAAAGAATAATTACCTTTATTTTTGCCCTTGCATAACTATATTTATACCTTGACTTCGCAGATTATAAAACAAAAAAACGAAGGGCTTCTTTATGAAAAAGAAGAAGAAATTCTAGAAGAAACTATACCCATGGCAAAAACCCCTTTACTCACAATGATCGCTGCCGCAGCAGAAAACAATGCCTTAGGGAAAGACAACGATTTAATTTGGCATATTTCTGATGACTTAAAACGCTTTAAGCGATTAACCTCTGGACATGCTATTATCATGGGGCGAAAAACCTTTGAGTCAATGCCTAAAGCATTACCCAATCGCACCAATATTGTTTTGACCAATAAAAAAGACTATCAACCAGAAGGAGCTACCGTTGTACATTCTATAGAAGACGCTTTAGCTTTAGTCAAAAATGATCCTCAACCTTTTATTATTGGAGGTGGAGAAATTTATCGCCTTTTTATGCCCTACTGTGACCGTATTGAATTAACGAGAGTACATCACAGTTTTGAAGCCGATGTGTTTTTCCCAAAAATCGATTTAAATCAATGGAAAGAAATCGCTCGTGAAGATATTACCGCAAGCGAAGAACAACCCTATCACTACTCTTATATAACATTCGAAAAAAAATAAGCATGCAAGTTTATATATTTCCAGGACAAGGCGCTCAATTTCCAGGGATGGGAAAAGAGCTTTATGAGGCATCTAATGCTGCCAAAGAACGTTTTGAACAAGCTAATGACATTTTAGGTTTTAACATCAAGGATATCATGTTCGGCGAGGATGCCGAAGCCTTAAAACAAACACAAGTTACCCAACCCGCTATTTTTCTTCATTCTGTCATATTAAGTGAATTAATGGGTGATCGTTTTCAACCGGCGGCAGTTGCGGGTCACTCATTAGGAGAATTCTCTGCACTTGTTGCTGCAAAAGCATTGTCTTTTGAAGATGGGTTAAAATTAGTTCATCAACGCGCGCTTGCGATGCAAGAAGCCTGTGATGAAATCCCAGGGACAATGGCTGCTGTTTTAGGCTTAGAAGATCAAGTCATTGAAGATATTTGTTCAAAAACCGAAGGGATTGTAGTGGCAGCAAACTATAACTGCCCTGGTCAATTAGTTATTTCTGGAGAAAAAAGCGCCATAGAAAGCGCCTGCGAATCACTTAAAGAGGCTGGTGCTAGACGTGCTTTACCACTACCTGTAGGTGGGGCGTTTCACTCCCCTCTTATGGAGCCTGCAAAAACAAAATTAGCGGCCGCAATAGAAGGGACAAACATTGTTTCTCCTATTTGTCCTGTTTATCAAAATGTTGTTGCTAGAGGAATTACAGACGCCTCTGAAATCAAAACCAACTTGATTGCACAGCTCACTGCTCCTGTTAAATGGACACAAAGTGTACAACAACTTTTAGCAGATGGAGCAACACATTTTACAGAAGTAGGTCCAGGGAAAGTTTTACAAGGATTGGTAAAAAAAATCGACCGTTCTGCAGAAACAGCTTCTGGAACGATCGATTAATTGGGTATAAGAAGAGCGTTTATCGCTTGTGGATTTCTCCGTTTTTCATCACAAAGGTGATGTCTTCAAGTGTAGAAATATTGTCTAATGCATTCTCATTTGAAGCAACAATATCTGCGTAAAAACCTGGTGCAATTTGACCTAGGGTGTTTTCTTCGTCTAACAGTTTAGCGTTAACAATGGTTGCAGACTGCAGTGCTTCGCTCGCAGGCATTCCAGCTTCTGTCATAAACCTAAATTCTTTTGCGTTATCTCCATGAGGTGACACTCCAGAATCTGTCCCAAAGGCAATCGGTACGCCCATTTTATAAGCATTTGCAAAAGTCTGTTGTATTTGTGCTCCTATTGCAATCGCTTTTGGTACTATAATCGCGGGATAAAAACCTGGGATTTTAGCTTTTTCTGCCACAAATTTCCCAGCACTAATGGTAGGAACTAAATAAGCTTGTTTTTCAATCATCAACTTCATGGTTGGGGCTTCAATCAAAGTCCCATGCTCGATGGTTTTAACGCCATTTGCCACAGCGCGATACATCCCTTCATCCCCGTGAGCATGTGCGGCTACCTTCATTCCATAATCTTTAGCAGTGCTTGTGATAGCCGCTATTTCTTCTTCTGTAAATTGAGGGTTTTGTCCACTTTTAGCCACACTTAGCACTCCTCCTGTTGCAGTGATTTTAATCCAGTCTGCTCCATTTTTATAGCGCTGTCTTACCGCTTTTCTTGCGTCGGCTGGTGAATTAACTACTCCATCTTTTGGTCCTGGGTCCCCCTGTAAAGCAGCGCTATTACCATTTGTAGGATCGCCATGTCCCCCAGTAGATGAGATCGTTTTTCCTGCAGTATATACCCGTGGTCCAGGGACTTTCCCCGCTGCAATAGCATTTCGCAAGGCAATATTAACACCAGATCCTCCTAAATCGCGAACCGTTGTAAAACCTGCCTGTAAAGTGCGATCTGCAAATTTTGCTGCATCAAATGCCACATCGGCATCGTTTAAACGATAGCGATCTAGATAGCGTGAGGGGCTACTTTCGCCTTCGATATGAACATGCATATCTATAAATCCTGGATAAACTGTTTTGTCTTTTAGATCAATCGCTGTTGCCCCTTCTTCTGGGGTGGCATAACCTTTAACGACCGCTTTGATCTTTTCTCCTTCAACGATGATGGTCAATTCTTTTTTGATCTTCCCCGACTTACTGTCAAAGACTTTACCGCAATGTAAATAGGTTTTCTGTGCGAATAATCCAACCGAAAAAAGGAAGGATAAGAGAACACTTATTTTTTTCATAATTATAAAAGTTTTGATTCAAGATAGTGTTTTTCTAATGTACTTTTATGCCGAAAAATAAAAACAGCCTTGAAACGAAAGATCATTTGGCTTTTTGCCTCTCTATTCCCTAATTTTTTTGTGAATAAAGCTTTTGCTTATTTAGTTCATCCCATGCAGTTTAAAATTAGGCCTCATGAGGAAGATATTTTAAAAAAAGCAGAGAAAAACCGAATAACATTTAATGACTTTGAAATCCAAATGTATCAATGGGAAAAAGGTGAAAAAAAGATTTTATTGGTGCACGGGTGGGAAGGACATGCAGGCAATTTTGCCTACATCATCGAGCGATTGCTTCAAGAAGATTACACTATTATTGCTTTTGACGGACCATCGCATGGGGCGAGTAGTTCTGGTAAAACAAGTTCGTTTGAATTTACAGCATTAGTAGCTGCATTAATTCAACAATATCAACCGACACAGTTGATCAGCCATTCTTTTGGAAGCGTAGCTTCTATCATCGCATTAGGATCAAATCCCGCCTTAAAAATTGATCGATATATCGGGATTACAGTGCCCAATAAATTTAGAGAACGTTTAGAAGAAATTGCGAAATATCTGGGGCTCCCTTATACCGTTGTTAGTCGCTTAATCAAAAAAATTGAGGCAGAGCATGATATAAAAGTTGACGCTATCAATGTTGAGGATTATGCACAAAAAGCAAGGGTTGAAAAAGCCTTGATTTTACACGATGTCAACGACCGTGTTTTACCTATCGAAAAGTCCCGTGAAGTGGCTAAAAAATGGGCCGCTGCAGAGCTTGTGGAAGTTACAGCAACGGGGCATTATAAAATCTTAGGAGCCGAGCAAGTCCTAGAGAAAGTGGTCACTTTTCTTAAAAATTAAGCTAAAAACGCTAACACCATTTTAGCGATATGCTCGATCTGATCGACGCTTAACTCAGAATGCATAGGGAGAGAAATCACTTCTTTAACCAATTGATTGGTAACAGGAAATTTATTTTCGTCAACAGCAGGATCTATATAAGCTTTTTGGCGATGTAAAGGAACTGGGTAATATACCCCGCAAGGGATATTATTTTCGTTTAGATATTTTACTAAACCATCGCGATCGTGATCGATAATTCGCAAAGTATATTGATGGAAAACATGGGAAGAACATTCTGCCTCGCGATAAGGAGTAACAATATTAGGATGATCTTCAAGTAATGCGGTATAGCGAATCGCAGCCTCTTTTCTTCTTTCGTTGTAATAGTCAAGGTATTTCAACTTTACATTAAGAATGGCTGCTTGCATAGCGTCTAAACGCGAATTGACGCCTACCACATCGTGATAATAGCGCTCATACATTCCGTGGTTTACTATCCCTCTTATATAATGAGCAAGCTCATCATCATTTGTAAAAATAGCTCCACCGTCTCCATATGCGCCTAGATTTTTAGAAGGGAAAAAAGAAGTCGCTGCGACATGACTTAGCCCTCCTGTTTTTACTTTTCGGCCATCTTTATATGTATAGGTTGCTCCTATCCCTTGTGCATTATCTTCAACTACAAAAAGATTGTGCTTTTCTGCAATGGCGTTGATGGTCTCCATATCAGCTGTTTGCCCAAATAAATGCACTGGAATAATGGCTTTTGTTTTAGGCGTAATTGCAGCTTCAATCGCTTTGGGGTCAATATTGAATGTCTTAGGATCTACATCGACTAAAACTGGAGTGAGCCGCAATAAAGAAATCACCTCAACTGTGGCGGCAAATGTAAAGTCTGCGGTAATCACCTCGTCACCTGGTTCAAGCTTTAATCCCATCAAGGCAATTTGAAGGGCATCTGTACCATTTGCACAAGGAATAACATGCTTTACACCAAGGTATTGCTCTAAGTTTGTTTGAAATTCTTTTACAGCTGGGCCATTAATAAAGGCCGTACTTTCAATCACTTCATCCAGAGCAGCTTTAACTTCACCAGCAATGAATGTGTACTGACCTTTAAGGTCAACCATACGAATGGGTTCCATGTATCAATTTTTGACAAAGTTAAAAAAAGGGAATCGCTTTTGAACTACCTTAGGATGAAGTATTTTAGCATTTAAATGTTTTACACACTTTATACTTTATTGTTTGAACTGGCTTATGGTCTAGCAAGACTAGTCGCACCCCTGTCCTCTAAAATAAAGCAGTTTCTAGCGCAAAGAAGCTCGATTGCTAGCGATATTCAGCATTTCAAAAAAGAAGATGGGCAAGCTGTTTTTTGGTTTCACACTGCCTCAATGGGAGAGTTTGAACAAATAAAACCTCTCCTAGAAGAGATCAAAACATCTTTCCCTAAGGCGCAGACTGTGGTAAGTTTCTTCTCTCCTTCTGGTTACGATATTTTTAAATCAACCCCTCTAGCAAATGCCGTCTCCTATCTCCCCCTAGATCGATCAAAAGATATCAAAGTTTATCTCAACAAGATTCAACCCGATGCGTTGTTTTTAGTGAAATATGAATTTTGGCCTAAGCTGCTTAAAGCAGTACACCAAAGAAATATCCCTATTTACTCCATCTCAAGTACCTTTAGAAAAGAACAATTATTTTTTAAATCCTTTAGCTTTGGGATGCGTTCTTTGCTTAAAAAAGTCAGTCATTTTTTTGTGCTTAATCAAGCCTCTAAAGACTTACTCAATAGCATTTCCATCAATGGGGTTGACATTATTGGGGATACGCGTTTTGATCGGGTTTTAGCTAACGCAAAAGCGGCTAAAAAACATTCCATTATCGACGATTTTTTAGGCGATCGATTTTGTTGTATCGCCGGAAGTACATGGCCAGAAGACCATGCCCTTTTTCTTCCACTGTTTAAAGAAGAAATGCCTTGTAAATGGATCATTGCTCCGCATAAAGTGGATCAAGCATCTATCGCAGAACTAGAAAAGATACTGCCCATTCCAGCAGCAAAATGGACAAACTTTGATCCCAAAAGAGATGCTTCAAAATCAATCTTAATCATTGATTGCATAGGAGTTCTATCTACAGCATATGCCCACGGAGACATCGCCTACATAGGGGGTGGCATGGGCACAAAAGGCTTACACAACATCTTAGAAGCAGCCGTTTTTGGCTTAGCCTTGATTATAGGAAAAAACTATCGCCGATATCCAGAAGCAAATCAATTGATTGAAAATGGCGGAATGACCAGTGTGCGTTCTCCAGAAGAATTTGCTCAAATATACCACCGACTAATCCTAGAAAAAGAGTTGCGTAATAAGCAAGGAAACGCAAATCAAAACTTTATTAAAACCCATCAAGGGGCAACAGAAAAAATAATTTCCTTTTTAAAAACACAATTCAATACATGATTATGTGTAATTTTAACTAGAATTAAAACCTTATGAAATACTCCCTTATATCACTTGTGTTTTTCCTTTTCTCAGGATTAATAAGCGCGCAAGAACAGCCCACAAATATTATTCTAATGATTGGTGATGGAACTGGCCTGGCGCAAATTACTGCTGGTATGTATGCCAATGGCAACAAAACTAACCTTGAAGCATTTGAAATAATCGGTTTAGCTAAAACCCATTCTTCGAATGCGCTTGTGACAGATTCTGCCGCTAGTGGAACTGCCATGGCTTGTGGTGTAAAAACCATGAATGGAGTAGTTGGGATTGCAATGGACAACGCCCATAAAGAATCCATCTTAACGTTAAGTAAAAAGAAAGGCTATGGAACAGGTTTAATTGCCACCTCAAGTATCGTTCATGCCACTCCTGCATCTTTTTATGCAAATGTTATTTCCCGCAAACAGTATGAAGACATTGCTTTTCAAATGAGTGTTAGCGAAGTGGACTTTTTTATCGGCGGAGGAAAAAAACACTTCAATCGACGAAAAGACCGAAAAAATCTTTTAGACGAAATGAAGGAATGGCAGTTTACCTCTAGCTTAAAAGCATTTGATGAATCGACAAAATCTAAGGTAGGTTATTTCACAAACGACGACGAACCCGTAAGAATTATTGAAGGTAGAAAACCCGATTTAAAAGACGGTATTAACAGTATGTTTAATAAGCTTACAGCAAAAGAAGCGCCTTTCTTTTTAATGGTAGAAGGATCACAAATCGACTGGGGAGGACATGCCAATGATTTGCGCTATATCACAACAGAATTCAAAGATTTTGATGAGGCAATTGGTCAAGCGGTTGCATTTGTAAAAGAGCACCCTAACACTTTACTAATCGTAACAGCAGATCACGAAACTGGTGGATTAGGGATTTCTTCTGGAAACATCAAAAATTTTAGACCTAAAGGAGGTTTTGTCACCGGTGGGCACACCGCCAGTATGGTTCCTGTTTTTGCGATGGGAGCAGGTGCAGAAAACTTTGGGGGTATATATGAAAACACCGCTATATTTGATAAAATGCTAGCGGTGCTCTCTAAAAATTAATCTGTTGAAATGCAGAAGAACTATTTCGTTCTTGCTGCGTCTATGACATTTTTCTTAAATGCATTATCGTCTTCGATTATCTCGAAGAAACTTTCTACATAGGTATAAGCCTCGTCATATTCTTTTTGGTTATCAAAATCTGCCTCATAGGTTTTCATGAGATCATACATCGCCTGTTTTTGTGCAATGAAATCTTTTCTAACCTTTTGAAAATCCTCTTCTGCTCTTTTAAAACCACGGTATTTTCTGTCACGAATATTATCAATACCTAGTGTTTCGTTTACCACAGCATAGCTAGGATTGATAAAACCAGACATGTCAAAGTCATATGGAAGTGGAATGATTTTTTTCCCAGCATAAAGTAATTTTCCATTGTGCTGATAAGCCGTAGAAAAATCTGTATTCCCAATCATGTATTGAAATAAAGCGTTGCGAATGGATGCGTCACTATCCATTGCCATAGGGTGGATATAGCGTTCAAATACTTTACCTTCGGCGCGTTTAGCGACCTTTTTATCATCTTCGATAAAGAAGCCATTAATGGTCTCAACAGAAGTCTTTTTCTTATTTTGATCTGTGAATTCAATCGTCAACCTTCTTGTCTTAAAGTGATAGGGAGTTACTAATTCAAATAACTTATAGACCATTAACTCTTTGAGAATATTGTCGTTTTTATCACTTTGCTTTAAACACGGTAACACCAACTTTAATTTCTTGTGACCTTGAAAGATGGTTTCTTTGGTTTGCTTTTTCTTTAAATCCACTTTTACAGGAGGATAATAACAAGTTGCACGTCTAAAATTTCCACGAGCACGAATCCCTATTTCCATTTCTTTCCACTCTCCACCGACCTTAAACATTAAAGGGGTATCAAAATAGAGGGTGTCATTGTTACTTTTACGTAAAACTTTTGGTGAAAAAGCGATCTTTGATTCTAATACGTCATTTGAAGAAAAAAGACCGTTTTCTGTTTCTTGTGCAAACATTATAGTGGCACAAAAGAATAGGATTATGAATTGTTTCATATATTGCAATATATATAGTTAATAATATCTATAAAGGTAAAAATAATATCCAAAGTGAATCAGTATTTCTCCATAATCAATCAACGCACCCTATATACTATAATCATTTCAATTGTTGTTCCATACATCTGTTACAATTATGAAATCACTTATAATATAGACCTTACTTTAATTAGTATTGCCATCATTTTTCCTTTGGTATTTGCCATTCGTGGTGCCTTTAGACGAAGAGAAAAAGCACTAGAACATCTTAGTAAGGTAAAAAGTGCTCTAATTGGTATTCGTTACACCTTTATGGGAAATGCTAAAATGTCAAAAGAAGAAAAAGAAGAAGGAACTCAGTTAAGTAAAAACATAGCAGATTGTTTGATTCATCACCTCGATGGTACCGATATTGGACAAGACAAGCTCAATGCTTCATTTAGTGAAATAATTGACTTTATGGAAGCTCACCCAGAAACTGTTTCAAATAGTACAAAAGGTAAAGTTTTTGGCTTTTTACAAAAAGTACAAGAAGGTGCGGCAAACTGTATGGCTATCCATACCCACAGAACCCCAATTAGTCTTAAAGCTTATTGCAAAGTATTTATCTATATTTTCCCTATGATTTACACGCCAACTATCATCAATAAAATTGGATTAGAAAACCCAGAGTGGTTAACTTATTTTGTGGTTTTATTGAGTGAATTTATTCTAATCTCTTTATATAATATTCAAGACGACATGGAATATCCATTTGATCGCCAAGGGTTAGATGATATCAAACTAGAAGAATTTAGGGCTTAAAAAATCATTTCCCTAAACACAAAAACAACCAATAGTATCGTACCGATAAAAAAGCATGCGCAGCCAGTAAAAAGGCAACCGCCAAAGGCTTCTTTCCCTCGAATCATCTCTTCTCTCATATCTTAGGGGGTAAATAAATTTGTATACAATACTTCTATCGTTTCCCAAGAGCGAAGGACCATACCGCCTACTGCAATGGCAATGATAAAGAAACGAATGTATTGACGCTTTGAATAAGCCATAAATCAATTTAAAAAAAAACCTCCATAACTAAAGCTATAGAGGTTTTAAGTGCGGGTGAAGGGACTCGAACCCCCACGCCGTGAAGCACTAGATCCTAAAT
>JBELLO010000050.1:0-9610 GCA_042096495.1 Candidatus Arcticimaribacter sp. | reverse complement strand
GATTTATTATTTTATACTTGTACGGTAACTGTACGGTAATTTATTCTTATCCCAAAAAACTGTAAAGAAAACCTGAAAGTTTTGTTGTGCTTTCTTACCGTTTACGTGGGCTGGGGTTTCGAGATTCACTTTTCTTGTAGTAGTGCTAAACTAAGAATACCATGTAAATCAACCGCTGTCGACTCCTAAAATTTTCACAGGGTTGCCCATAATTGAAATCACCTGTAAACCTCTGCTTTGATTGATCTAAGACACAATTCACGATGGAGTAAAATGGGGTGTTTTGTATGGGTATAAAGAGGGATAGAGCGGTGTTACCTTCAACTCGGTGGAATGAGAAAGCTTAACCATGGTTAGTTAGTTATCACCCTATTATATATGCTATGACATATTACACCAAGGCATCAAGCGTATTCTCCATAATATCCCTTACCTGAGCTTGTATGCCGATGGTTGTTGTTTTTGTATAATCTCTTAAATTTTCTAATAAGAATCTAAAACTTTAATATTTTGAATGTTGATTTTCGATTTAACTGATATTCAGCTTCAGAACAATTAGCATCACCTTTACAAATATTATCTTTATTTTCTTCTCCAATTGCCTGAATAATTAATCTATTTGAATTAACACCTTTATTTACTAGCCATTGTTTAGTGACATTTGCTCTTTTGAGAGATAATTTTTTATTATATTCTTTTGATGCCCTAGAATCAGCATAAGAGCGAATTTGCAATATCATATCTGGATATTTAAACAAAGCAACTAGTACTTTATTTAGCGACAAAACAGAATTTTTTATAAGTGTTGATTTATTCAATTCAAAATAAATTGGTTCGACACCTAAAACACATATCAAATCATCAGGTAAACAATTCGATGTCCATTTCAAATCAATATTTTCATAAACTTTCCCTTTTTGAGTAAAGTCGATTTCAATTTCACGAGTGTTATAACTAATACCATTAGAAACTCTCAAATAAAATGAATCAGAACAATTTATATCTTCATCAATTTTATAATTACCATTTTCATCTACAGTATAATTGGAAATAATATTTTTATTGGAATTTAAAAGTTGAACCTTTGCTCCGATTAGTAATTCTCTCGTAAAAGTATCATATACTTTTCCTTCTAGAATAAATTCACAGATATTTTCTTCCAAACCATTATTCGAATAATTGGTATTAATATTTTTTACAATTTTGTATACTTGGTCTGACGAACTACCATTCAATCCGTCACGATTAGACGAGATATATCCAAAGTTTTTCATTTGATTATATACATATCCAAAATCATCAAAAGCAGAATTTACTGGCATACCTAAATTAATACTTGATTGGGGATAGCCTCGGTTATTAAGCTTTGATGAAAATACATCAAATCCTCCCAATCCTAATTTTCCGTCACTTGAATAGTATAAATTATTTTCCTGATCAAGAAAAGGAAATGATTCTCTAAACTCAGTATTCACATTAGGACCTAAATTGATGGGCTGGCTGTATTCCCCATTTTCAAAAATATAAACAAACCATATATCAGATTTACCGTATGATCCTGGCATATCAGATGAAAAGTACAACTTATCATTATCTGGACTTAATGCTGGATGAGCAGTTGAGTATTGATCCCCATTAAATGGAAGTTCTTCTATTGATCCCCAAGAGTCATTTTGTTTGGTGGCCTTATATATTTTCAATTTTACTTCTTTATCACGTGATGATTTCAATCTGCCTTTAAAGTAATTATTTCTTGTAAAGTACATTGTATTTCCATCCTTACTAATAGTGACTGTTGATTCGTGATATTTTGTGTTAATGTCTCCTTTCAATGGTTCTCTATCATATAAATTTCCTGCTGAATCAATTTTTGCAATAAATAAATCAAGAAAAGGTTCGTCAGACCACTTAAATTTTTTGTTACCTGTTGCCTCTTTACTAGAAGCAAAAATAATTTTATCATTGTCATAAAAATTTGGCCCAAAATCAGAGTTAATAGAGTTAATTTTTGTTTCATACAGGCTGTATCTGCCACTATTTTTTAAAACAGAGTCTAGATAATTTGAACTTATATTTATGTATTGATTCGATAATGGACTATTTTTTAATTCAATATATTTTTTCATAAAAAGATCTGAAACATCATATGCTTGAATGCTTTTGAATGAAATTGACGCTCTAAAATACATTTCTGGATCTAGCCCTTTTGGATAGCCATCTATTAATTTATTAAACCAATTTGCTGCCAAATCATACTGACTGTTATTAAAATAAGCCATTGCTAAATACTCATAAATTTCTTTACTCTGTTTTCCAGATCTAGCTAATTTTAAATACTTTGAAATTGCAGGAGAAAAATTGTAATCCTCATAATTACTTTTAGCTATGAAAATATTATTTTCTCTAGGTTTTAGTTTTTGCTCAACAATGTTGGATAATGAATCAACTTTATTGTTTTTTTCTGGTTTTAACTTTGGGAAATAAACAGTGCTTTTGTTTTCTAGCCTAAATCCAGTAGGAATCTTAATCACAGCGGTGTCTTGATCTAGAGTTTTTACTTGGCTCTTGTACTCTTCTCTAATTTTATCCGGTTTAGTTGTCTTCTCTAGAGCAGGCTTAATCTTTTTAATAACACTTATAGGTTTATTTAATGGGATTGTATCGATTGTTGAATCAAGATTATTCTTTTTAAGACTTGCTTTTTTTAGGGATATTTTATTTTCTTTAAGAATTTTTTTGATTGTTTTACTTGGACGCTTTTCTTCCTTTTTTAATGGATTTTTTTTGCCATTGATTGATTGGTTTGAATGATGTAACCAAAAATCATTCTGCTTTAAATTATTGGCTTTTATAAATTCATCTATTTCTAATCTTGATGATTTTTGGGTTAAGGAAACCCTGAAGAATCCGTTAGTTCTTTTGAGTATTTTTGCGTCTTTAAATCCTTCTTTTTTTAATTTCTGGTGAAGATTGAACGCGTTACTATAATATTTATAGGACCCTACAACAAGGTAAATGTTTTCATTTATGTATTTTTCCTGACAATTGATTGTATTGAAAGAAAAAAGTATTCCCAAAAATAAAATTTTTGAGATCAAGTTTTTTCTATGTCCTTTCATCACACTCATATTAAAAAAACCTTGGAGTCAATATTTTCTTATTCGCCCCTATATCAATTCTAAAAAAAACTTCAAATGATCCAGTAGCATATTTTTTTATTTCAGTTGTAGAAAAATCATAACTGAATCCTATCATCGCCCCATTTGAAACTTGTATTCCAGCAAGGGCGGTAATTGCTGAATCTAATCTATTCGCTACTCCAAAGGAAAAATTATCATTTAACAAAAAGTTAAATGATAAATCCCATTGTATAGGGCTTCCTTTAACAACTTTAATTAGCGATGCAGGCTTAAATTTTAAGGATGGTAATACATCAAAAACGTATCCTCCTATAAGGTAAACATGAATTTTGTCAGATAAACTTGAAAAAAAACTTGACTCACTTTCCACTAAATCAAAGTATTGCTTTTTTAAAAGATTGGGGGCAGATAGGCCAAGATAAAATTTTTCAGTATTGAAATACGCACCAACACCAATTTGAGGTTGAAACTGATTATCAATAGCATAACCAATATATGGATCTGTTTCATCATGGATGTTCAATCGATTAAAGTTTATATCAAAAGAGTTTAATCCTACTTTTAAACCAAAAGTTAGCTTTGAAAACATAAAACTTAAAGAATATGCATAATCAATCGCAATATTCGTTTCAGTTATAGGACCGATTTGATCATTTATGATAGAAAGTCCCAAACCAACCTTTTCTGCTTCACCTATCGGGGTGTCAAAAGTTAAAACTGCCGTGGTAGGTGCTCCTTCGATATCTATCCACTGGGATCTTGCTAAAGCCTTTAAGCTCATTATCCCTCTATTACCAGCATAAGCAGGATTAAAAACCTGTGTCATGTACATATATTGAGTGTACTGAGCTTCTTGTTGAGAATATATGATACATGGAAGCATTCCTAATGAAAGGAGTACAATTTTTCTTATATGTACAATTAAACTTTTAATCATTTTGTAAATATAAATACCCTGTATACTGCTTCTTTCCTGGATTATCCTCTCCTGGGAAAGTTAGAACATAATAATATGTGCCTGATGGTAATTTTTCATCTTTACTAATTGTTACCCGCCCTTTAGAATACCCTTTGAAGGCCTCTGAATTTCCTCGCCCAGGATAACTATCAACTTCGAAAACAATCACACCCCATCGATTATATATTTGTAAGATGTTATTTGGATAATCTTCTATACCTGATATGATAAAATAATCATTTTTATTGTCATTATTGGGAGTAACTAGTTCAAAAATTTCAATGTTAGAAATGAATTCACCCTGTAAACTAATTTCGGTTGGATCGTCAACAATATTGTCATCTTGGTCATCTCCATCGTCACTATAATCATAAACTTCATCGTCGTAATTAAAGGCTGATCCCGATACCCTCACGCTGTTAATAATTTCACCTGAAAGAATATCAGATTGTGTAATGAAATAATTAGCTCTAAATAATAACGTACCACCAGGAGCTATTGAGTTTTCTGATGATCCTTCCGATGAAAACACCAAGTATGGATTAGTTGTCAGATAAATTGTTGTTCCGTTTCCATTTGACATAAAGTCTTGAATTACAAGATTGTCGATCCTAACATTTCCTGTATTTTCAATCAAAATATCAAATACTATCTCGTCTCCTACCAGAGAAAAATAATCATCTGATGTTGAAGTAACCGTTTTTGTAACCTCGAGAGATGGGTTAGGAGAAATAAAAACTACGGTTGGATCATCTAATATATTTCCATCATTATCATCACCATCATCCGAAACATCAGATGTTTGAATCGTACCATCTACATTTTCTGCAGTTGCTAAAATAGAATTTACTATTCTCCCAGTATCAGCTACTGACTGTTCAATTGTATAGAAAGCAATATATGATGCAAATTCCCCTATTTTTAGTTCTCCCTCTAATGAACCTAAGGATGAACCTGTGAAAAATGGGCCATTACTCAAGCTTAATGGATTGCCATTACCATCTGTCATTGTATCAACCAATGATAAATTAGTTAAGATTGTATTACCCGTATTTTCAATTGATATTTCGAATAAAATCATATCCCCTGTATCAATCAAATCATCATTGTTATTTTCTATTGATGCTACTTTAGTTACTTCAAGTGATGGAACTTCTTGCAGATAAACAACCGTAGGATCGTCCAAAGTATTACCATCAGTGTCATCTCCATCATCACTAATATCTGTTATTCTAGCCAATTGATTTGGACCTGTTGCAGATGCCTCTACTGTATTATTTATTTGACCCGAAATAATGTCTCTATCCTTGATGATATAGAATCCAATGTAAGTGGCGGTTTCTCCTTCAATCAAAACACCTTCTGAAGATCCTTCTGAAGATCCGGAGAAGAAAGGTCCATTACTTAAGGCAAGTGTATTGTTATTTCCATCTGTTAGCGTGTCGACTATCTGAAGATCACTCAAAGTTGAATTCCCTCTATTTTCAACAGTGATTGTATAAGTAATTATGTCTCCAGCTCCAATTTCGTTATCTCCATTATCAGTAACGTCAGCTATTTTAGTTACTTCCATAGCAACATTAGAAACTGTGAAAATCTCTGTTAAATCATCTTGAGTATTTCCATCCGTGTCATCCCCATCGTCACTTACATCTGAAACGTCACCTATGTTTCCTGGACTATTTCCTCTAAATATAATAGTGTTTCTAATAACTCCTGAATCTGCAGCTCTTTGACCAATAATATAATTTGCTGTATATGTTGCTATTTCTGATGGTTGAAGAATTCCTTCGGGTGAATTTAGAGATGCTATATCAAAGTTTGGTTGAGTCGTTAAAATTATTTCTCTTCCACTACCATCTGTGAGAGTATCGATATACGATAATCCACTTACAACTATATTTCCCTTATTTTCTACTGTAATAATATAGTCAATTCTATCACCCACATCATTAATCCCATTTCCATTAGTATCTGTTATGGTAGCTAATTTTGTTACCTCTATCTCTGGAAGAGATAAAATTTCAATAACTGTTGGATCATCTGTGGTATTGCCATCTGAATCATCTCCATCATCACTAATGTCCGAGACATCATTCGTATTTCCAGGACTTGATGCATTTACTGTTACACTATTAACAACCCTTCCTGTTCCAGCATCACTATTCGAAATCACATATGTTGCAGAGTAAGTAGCACTTTCGCTAGGGTTCAATGAGCCTGGGGAAGATCCCTGGGTAGAAGAAACAAAGAGAGGCCCAGAAGATAACTGAAGAACATTATTATTTCCGTCTTTTAAAGTGTCAATTAGTGTAATTGATGAAAGTTGTGTAGAGCCTGTATTGTTTATGGTAATCGTATAAACAATGGTGTCACCAGCATTTACACTTCCATCTCCATTGTCAATGGTGTAAGCTGTTTTAGTTGCTTCAATTGATCTGTTTGTATTAAAACTAACAACTGTTGGATCGTTTGTAGTATTGCCGTCAGTATCATCACCATCATCACTTATGTCGGAAACATCGTTAATATTACCAGGACTACTTCCAGTAACCGTAACCGAATTATTTACACTGCCAGAATTTACATCTTGCTGGGTGATTTGATAGGTTGCGTTATAAGTTGAGACCTCTCCTGTAGCAATTGTACCCTCTAGAGAACCGTTGGAATTTGAAACAAAATTAGGTCCAGAAGTGAGGCTTAAGGTGTTTCCATTCCCATCGGTTAAAGTATCAACTAAACTTAATGTATTGATAGTAACATTACCCGTGTTTTGAATTGTTATGGTATAATTGATTGTATCTCCTGCACCATTTAATCCATCTCCATCATCAGTGATTGTATATGTTTTGGTAACCTCTATTGATCCTAACGAAGCTATTGAAACTACTGTAGAATCATTAGTCGTGTTTCCATCAGTGTCGTCACCATCATCACTTTGGTCAGATACATCATTAGTGTTTCCGAGACTACTCCCTGTTACTGTTACAGTATTTTCGATTTGCCCACTCAAGGAAGCTGCATTAGAAATTAGATAGCTTGCACTGTAGGTTGAAACCTCATTTGGAACAATTGATCCTTGAGGGGAGCCACTAGAGTTCGATACAAACGTTGGTCCAGAGGTAAGAGTTAATACATTTCCATTACCATCGGTTAATAAATCTACAAGACTCAATGAGGTAATACTAACATTCCCTGTATTAGCAACTGTGATGGTGTAGTTAATGGTATCACCCTCCCCGTTTATTCCATCTCCGTTATCTGCTACAGTTGCTGTTTTGGTTACTTCAATTTCTGGTGCAAGAGAAGTATATACCACTGTAGGATCGTCTGATGTATTTCCATCGGAGTCATTTCCATCATCGGAAGTATCAGTTATGTCGTTGGTATTCCCCGGGCTACTCCCCGTTACCACCACCGTATTTTGAATCAACCCTGAATCTGCTGCTGCATTAGTGATTACATAACTTGCCGAATAAGTAGCAATTTCACCTGCAACTAAAGTTCCTTGTAAAGACCCTGATGAAGAACTAACATAGTCTGGCCCTTGATCTAGAGTTAATGAAATTCCATTATTGTCAGTTAAGTTGTCTACTAGAGTAATTCCTGTAATGGTTTGTCCGCCGATGTTTTCAATGGTTATCGTATAATTTATAGTGTCACCTGTTCCATTAGTTCCATCTCCATTATCAATTACACTCGCAATTTTGGTTACCTCTAATGAACCTCCTGATGTTGTGTTTATTACAGTTGAGTCATTTGAAGTGTTTCCATCGCTATCATCTCCATCGTCACTGATATCAAATACATTATTTGAATTCCCCGGGCTGCTTGCGGTTACTTGAACCGAATTTATTATTGACTGAGTGTTTGCAGCAAGTTGAGAAATGGTGTAAGTGGCAGTATAAGTTGCAACTTCTCCGACTTTAAGGTTTCCTTGGATAGAATTGGCATTAGAAGAAGTAAAGACTGGTCCCGCTGTAAGGGCTAATGCATTTCCGTCCCCATCGGTTAAATTGTCTACTAAAGTAAGGTTCGATAAACTAACATTTCCTGTATTTTGAATTGTAATGGTGTATACAATTACATCACCACTATCATTGGTGTTGTTTGAATTGCTATCTATAACCACTCCTGTTTTTGTTGCCTCTATCAATGGGTTTCGATAGAGTAAGGTTTCAGTAATATCATTAGTCGTATTTCCATCTGAATCAATTCCATCATCACTTTGATCAGAAACAGAAGAAATGTTTAATGGATCAGAAGCTAAAGCAGTAACTGTATTTATTACTCTTCCCGAATCAACGTCACTCTGAACAATTGTATAGGTCGCAGTATAGGTTGCTATTTCATTGATATCTAAATTTCCAACCGTCGATCCTAAACTAGAATTGTTGAAGCTTATTGGATCAGAATAACTTAAGGTATTGTTGTTCCCATCGGTTAATATATCTGTTAAACTAAGGTTAGATAAAACAACATTTCCAGTGTTTTGCACCGTAATGGTATACACAATTGAATCTCCAAGGTCGTTATTTCCATTATTATTTGTATCGATTACATTAGATGTCTTTGTGACTTCTAAACTTGGATTGATATCAAAATAAGTTACCGTTGAATCATTTTCGACATTGCCATCAACGTCATTTCCGTCATCACTCTGATCGGTTACATCATTACTTTGCCCTGGACTGCTAGCAACTACATTTACTGTATTGGAAACTAAGCCTGTGTTAACATGACTTTGGTTTACAATCAAGTATGCATTGTAAGTTGCCTGTTCTCCTGGAACCAATACACCGTTTATGGAGTTTTGTGAAGACCCTCCGTAGGTAGGACCATTTGAAAGGTTTATGGTGTTTCCGTTACCATCATGAAGGATATCGGTAATTGTTATCCCATTTAGGGTCACATTACCTGTATTTCGAACTTTAATAGAATAATTTATTACATCCCCCACCCCTGTTAATCCGTCACCATTATCGGTTATTTGACTGATTTTGGTTACTTCAATTGAGGGGGATGATGTAATTGTAGTAACCGTTGGGTCATTAGATGTATTACCATCAGAATCATCACCATCGTCGGAAACATCGCTTATGTTTGAGTTTCCTGAAGAAGCTGAAACAATAACTTGATTCGATAATCCGCCAGCATCAACTTCTGCTTGTTCTATGATGTAATAAGCAATATAATTTGCGGTTTCACTTGCTTTTAAGCTTCCCTCGGCAGACCCTAAATTAGCCCCAGTGTATGTTGGGCCTGAGATTAAATTGAGTGTTCTTCCATTATTATCTAAAAATTGATCAAAAATGGAAACCCCATGAAGGTTTATATTTCCTGTGTTAGTTACTTCAATATCATATCTCACAAAATCCCCTTTCCCCAATAAACCATCACCGTTATCGGTAATAGTAACGGTCTTAGTGGCCTCGATTCCAGGTAAAGGGGTTATAGTAACTATCGTTGGATCATCAGTGGTATTCCCGTCAGTATCATCCCCATCATCTGA
>JBELLO010000049.1:0-9650 GCA_042096495.1 Candidatus Arcticimaribacter sp. | reverse complement strand
CGCTGGAGTTAGGATTAGAACGTTTGATCTTAAAAAGAGGACAATTGTCTGGCTACTTTATTGCGGACCAAGAAAGTGAGTATTATCAAAGCGAACGCTTTAACCATGTATTGCAATGGGTACAACTAAGTGCTGGAAAGGTAGAACTCAAAGAAAAAGAAACCCGTCAAGGTTTACGCCTTCGTCTAGGGATTAAGGGCGTAGAAAGTGTTTCTACTGCACTAGAAAACCTGCCTGACTTATAAGTCTTTTAATTCTTTAATGGCTTTAAAGGCTGTATTCACCTGATCTTCGCCAACAATAATCGTGAACTCGTTTGAGGTAGAAATCACCTCATAAATATTCACTCCCTCCCAAGACAATCGCTGAAAAATAAAGTAATAAATCCCTGGAATGGTCACATTTTCTGTGGGTAATTTGATTGAAATCGAGGATAAATCCTCTGTTTTTTCAATCAAGCGTTCTGCTTGAAAATAATTTTCCAATTGAGCTGCCGCATTACTACTCACAATAATGTTACTTTCTGTCACCCCACGAGAAGAGGTGTAGAAAACATTAGGGTTGTCATTGACCTCTGCTAAAAATTGTGCTTGAGCATTGAGTAGGGTTTCAGATATTTTAAAACTAAAATCAACTAAGTTCGATCGCACCGTTATATCGCCAATTCCTTTTAAGACCTTAACAATCTTGTGGGTAGACAAGAATTCTAAATTATCTGAAATTCTTTTTAAGGCCATGACAATTGCACCACTGCGCGCAGGCTTTTGCAAGGTTTCTTCGATTTCAGGTTGAATTTGTCGTGCCAAAGAAGTCAAGTTAATGATGCCTTGGGTCATGGCAGTAGACAAATAAGGTTTAGTCTTGATGTACTGTTCAACAACGGAAGCGATGGTCTTCATGTGAAATATTTTGCACAAATATAAGTTATTATACTAAATGTTACAAATAAAACATTTATTTAAAAAGGATAAAATGCATTAGGGAGATGCTCTAATTTCCACTCCCCTCTTTCGAGCACATAACTCTCATAATGTCAAAACGGACTTCTACGTCTAAATTTCGTTGTTGAACATAAGCATCTATGGCCATGACTAAGAGCTGAATTTTTTTCTTAGAAACAAAACTTTGCGGATCGCCAAAGTAGGCAGAACTTCGCGCCTTTACTTCTACAGCGACAAGGAGATGATCTTTTTGAACAATCAGGTCTACTTCGGCTTTGCGATAGCGATAATTCTTTTGGAGGATATGAAAGCCAAGGTTGCGGTAATAGTCAGCAGCGCGCTTTTCGGCTTCCTGACCAAAGTTGTAGGAAATGGACATAGGAATAGATTTGTGAGAACAGACTAAAAATAACAGAATTAGGGCAGAAAAAATCTTATTTTTGCCTAAAAATTACTCCATGGCGCTCAAGGCGAAAAGATATACAGTTACTGCAGCACTTCCTTATACAAACGGTCCCATCCACATTGGTCATTTAGCCGGTGTCTATGTTCCTGCCGATATTTATGTACGTTATTTGCGTGCGCAAAACAAAGATGTCGCTTTTATTTGCGGGAGTGACGAGCATGGAGTAGCCATCTCTATCAGAGCAAAGAAAGAAGGCGTAACGCCAAAGGATATCATCGACAAGTATGATACTATGATCAGAACGTCTTTTCAACAACTAGGGATTTCGTTTGATAATTATTCGCGTACCTCTGCTGCGATTCATCACGAGACAGCGGGAGATTTCTTTCAACAAATGCATCAAGATGGTAAGTTTATCGAACAAACCACAGAACAATTATACGATGAGGAAGCAAAGCAATACCTTGCCGATCGTTTTGTAACCGGGACTTGTCCTAAATGTGACCATCCAGAAGCCTATGGGGATCAATGTGAAAACTGTGGAAGTTCATTAAACGCCACTGATTTAATTCAACCAAAATCCACCCTCTCTGGGAGTATTCCAGCATTAAAATCAACTAAACACTGGTTCTTGCCTTTAGATCAATATGAGGGATTTATCAAAGAATGGATTTTAGAAGGACATAAAAATGACTGGAAACCCAATGTTTATGGCCAAGTCAAATCTTGGGTCGACGACGGACTTAAGCCCCGTGCCGTGACCCGAGACCTAGATTGGGGGATTCCTGTACCGGTAGAAGGTGCAGACGGTAAAGTTTTGTATGTCTGGTTTGATGCCCCCATCGGATATATCTCTTCGACCAAAGAATGGGCGGCTAGAGAAGGAAAAGACTGGGAGCCCTATTGGAAAGATGAAGGAACAGAACTTGTCCACTTTATTGGGAAAGACAATATTGTCTTTCACTGTATCATTTTCCCAGCGATTTTAAAAGCAGGAAAAGAATATATTTTACCCGAAAATGTTCCGGCGAATGAGTTTCTTAATTTAGAAGGCAATAAAATTTCAACTTCAAAGAACTGGGCAGTTTGGTTACATGAATACCTTGAAGAATTCCCGGGGCAAGAAGATGTATTGCGTTATGTTTTGACGGCCAATGCGCCAGAGACCAAAGACAATGATTTTACTTGGAAGGATTTCCAAACCCGTAACAACAGTGAACTGGTGGCCATCTTTGGTAACTTTATCAACCGTGCTGTTGTCCTCACCCATAAATACTATGAAGGGGATGTTCCTGGCTGCGGAGAAATTTTAGCCCAAGATCAAGCTGTCCTGGATGAACTAAAACTTTTCCCAAAACGCATAGGGGATTCTATTGAAAAATACCGCTTCCGCGAAGCGAGTCAAGAACTGTTAAACCTCGCCAGGTTAGGGAATAAATACCTCGCCGATGAGGAGCCGTGGAAACGCATCAAAGATGCGCCAGAACGTGTTCCTACCATTATGCATATTGCCCTTCAAATTGCAGCTGCCCTATCTTCAATTTGTGAACCGTTTTTACCGCATAGCGCAAAAAAATTAAGAGCAATTCTCAATATTGAAAAGGCTTTGACCTGGCAAGCGATTGCAGAAGACAGTACCTTAATCCCCGTGGGGCACACCATCGGAAAACAACAATTGTTGTTTGAAAAAATTGAAGATGTAACCATTGAAGCGCAGTTGGCAAAATTAGAGCAGACCAAGGTGGCTAATGAAAAGGAGGCCAAAAGTCTTCCGCCGCAAAAAGAACTGGTTAGTTTTGAGGATTTCACCAAACTCGACCTACGTGTAGGAACCATTACTGCAGCAGAGAAGGTTAAAAAAACCAAAAAACTTTTACAACTACAGGTTGATTTAGGGGAAGAAGTTCGCACCATCGTTTCTGGTATTGCAGAAAGCTTTACTCCAGAAGAAGTCGTGGGGAAAAAGGTGACCGTACTCACTAATTTAGCACCGCGAAAAATTCGAGGTGTTGAAAGTCAAGGAATGCTTTTAATGAGCGAAGACGCCGAAGGAAATATAGTGATGGTAAGCCCAGACCAGGGCGCCGAAAATGGATTCCCGATCGCTTAATGCTTTCTATCGCCTTCCATCCTATCTATCAACTCCCCTTACCAGAAGGACATCGTTTTCCCATGGAAAAATATGACCTTCTCCCTAAACAGTTGTTGCACGAAGGAACCTGTTCACAAGCAGACTTTTTTGAACCCACAGCAATTGACCAGCACAGTATTGAACAAGTGCATTGTCCTGACTATTTACATCGCTTGCTAACATTACAGTTAGATCGAAAAGAGGTGAGGAAAATTGGTTTCCCTTTAAGTCAACAACTAATTGATCGAGAAATCATCATTGCTGGGGGAACAGTAGAAGGGGCAAAACGCGCCTTAAAAACTGGAATCGCAATGAATATCGCCGGAGGGACTCACCATGCCTTTTCTAATCGTGGAGAGGCCTTTTGTTTACTCAATGACCAGGCCATTGCCGCTCAATACCTATTGGATCATCAATTGGCCAAAAAGATTTTAATCGTTGATCTTGATGTACATCAAGGTAATGGCACTGCTGAGATCTTTAAAGACAATCCTGCGGTATTTACCTTTTCTATGCACGGGGCTAAAAACTATCCTTTTCAAAAAGAAATAAGCGATCTAGACCTTCCGCTAGCCGACGGAATGGAGGATGAAGCCTACCTCAACTTACTCAAAGAAACACTGCCTACTTTGCTAGATCAAGTCCAACCCGATTTTGTCTTTTACCTTTGCGGGGTAGATATCGTTGCAACCGATAAACTAGGACGCTTAGGAATGAGTGTCGCAGGTTGTAAAGCCCGAGATGCTTTTGTCTTAGGATTACTGAAAGAGAAAGAAATTCCTGTTCAGTGTAGCATGGGAGGAGGATATTCAAAAGACATCAAAATTATCCTAGAAGCCCATGCGAATACTTTTAGAATAGCGCAAGAGCTCTATAGCTGATGCCAGGTTGCCCCTCTTAAATTAGCAGCTGCGATAACAATATCTTTTCGGCTAATTTGTCCTACCAGGTTTCCATTTTCGACCACAGGAAATCGCCTTCTACCCGATTTATAAAATTTAGAGGCGGCATCAAAAAGACTCATAGTCGCTGGAAGAGTTTCGACCTCTTTGGTCATGAAATGACCTACAGACTTATCTAGAATGGGCATATTAAAATAACGGCTATCTGAAATTTCTTTCATACAATCTCCTTCTGAGATGATCCCGATTAGACTCATGTTTTCGTCAATGACGGGTCCTCCAGAAATCTTGTGCTTAATAAAGGCTTTCATCACATCGTGGATACTTTGATCTACGGTAAAACAAATAATGTTTTTTGTCATTATATCTCTTACCACCAAGCTGGCGGGTTTTGCTTTTTTCTCGGTAGCTCTTGGGCCTTGGAAACTTTTAACTGCCATAATTCTATTGTTTTGGTTTTTAATAAGGTACAAAAATTTAAATAAGTAGTTGATTCTGGCGTAAGCTTAAGTATCTTTAAAGAAGAAAATGAGCGGACAAAACAGTAAAACAATAGGTATTTTAGGTTGTGGGTGGCTAGGGCTGCCGCTGGCAAAACAGTTGGTTGAGTTGGGGTTTCAAGTGCGTGGCTCGACGACGCAAAACATGAAACTAAGTACAATCGAGGAAACGGGTACCCAAGCCTTTATTGTTCATTGTGAAGAAGATGCCTGTAATGGTTTAGCTACTTTTTTAACTGGAGTATCGACCTTAATCATCAATCTTCCTCCTGGGCTTCGATCCAATCCAAATCGACGTTTTGACTTAGTGCTACAACAAATCCAAAAGGAAATTATCGCTCAAGGAGTGAAAGAAGTACTGTTTATTAGTAGCACATCGGTTTATGGGCAAAGCAGTGGACTAATTACCGAAGAAACTCCTACTGCTGCAGTTACTAAAAGCGGAAAACAACTGGTGAATTGTGAACAACTATTGTTAAAAAGCCCTTCTTTTACAACCACGATTATTCGCTTTGGTGGGTTAATGGGACCTAATCGACATCCGATATACAGCCTAGCAAAACGACCTCAAATCGATAATCCCGACGGAGAAATTAATTTCATCCATCTGGATGATTGTATCAAAATGATTACACTTTGCCTCCAGTCTTTTAAAGGGAATAGCCTTTATAACGGGGTGAGTCCTTATCACCCCAGTCGCATAAATTATTACACATTAATGGCAGAAAAAGCTGGTATTCAGCTTCCTGCATTTTCTAAGCAAAAAGGAGTAAGCCGTATTATTTCTTCTAAAAAGGCAGAAAAAGACTTAAAGATGCAATTTATAGTGGAAAACTTGTTGACATTAAAATAACTCAACTGTTAGAACGAATTCTTTTCTATCGTAAATTGGTTATGATTAAAATCAACTGTTTTGGCAAAAGAAAAAGATATTATTATTTTACTTGAGCGTTTACTCAATCAAAGTAGACAGGACAAGTTAATGTATCTCAATGCCGCTGATAAACACAATCTTCCTGCTTATAAAAGGTTTTGTAATCAGCAAGCACTTTATCGCAATAGCATGTTCAATGATTTTAGTGCGATCCTTTCTGATTTTGATATCGAAGTCGAAGATGTACTTTTAAAAAGACCTGATATTCGTCAATTAATGATGACGAGCATTAAACGAGAAGAGAGTAATCTTTTTGATAAGTGTTTAGCACAAGATCTTCTCTTCAAAGAAAATCTTCAAGCGCTAATTGCTGTTGATATTTCTGATAAAAATCAAGCGATATACCACAAGCAACTTCGCAAGATCGATGCTTGCATTGAGGACAATGAAAGCTATCGTCAAGAGGTAGCGATGAAAGAACTTATTTCTTCTGGTTTATAGCCTTAAATCTATCACGCTATTTGTCGCGCTTTCTTCTTGTACATCAAGAGAAAAATCTTCTATCCTTTTTAAGTAAGCCGTATAAGCCACAAATAAGGCTTGAAAACTTTCGTCTAACTCCTTTTGCTGTTCTTCTAGGCTGTAGTAACGCGCTTTGAGCAATTCTGTTTTAACAACTTTTAGTCTGCTTTTAATTTCGGGGGTATCAAAAGGTGCTGGAATAGGATAACGTAAAAGGCTGTTACATTTAACAATCGCCCCTAAAAGAAAAGAGCCGATACCTTCTGGTTTTAATTTGGTTAAATCCTCCATTGATTTAGTAAAACGAGAAAACTCATTTATGGGCAATAGCAAAGAATCTATTAGTGCATCTTCTTTAAGTTGATAGACGACGATATTATTTTGTTTTACTTGGATAGGCTTCTGTTCAATAACCTCAGGAGTCTTTTTTTCTGTGGTGGTATTCTCACAAGCACACAATAATGCAAGGATAAAAAATGGGAGAAACTTAAAGCGCATTTTGAAGCGTGTTAATTTGTAAAAGAAGGATCGTAAAAAAGATGACTTGTAAAAGGAATAAGTGATGGGTAAAATTTCCCTTTAGTTCAATTTTAAGACCTTGATAAATGACATGTAACGGTAAGGCAACTGCTAGCCAACCGATATAATTTTGTACAGGAGCAACGCCGCCGGTAAATTCCCAAAAGTCAAGAATAGGAGCAATCGGTTCTATGACAAAATCTAACAATAGCATAAGGCCTATACCTAGCAGGACTTTAGTATAAAAATTCCCGGCTAAATCTGCTGCAATCGCACCGCAACAAATCACGAGGATGGACCAATTCACCCCAATCAACCATGGGACACCAGCAACTTTCCAGCCTAAAGCCTCTCCGTATTGATAATCTCCAAAGATTAAACCATAATTTACCCCTAAGGCCTCTGCGACCATCCCAACTATAAATGCGATGATGGCAACAATAAAAACTTTGGGTGACCTTCTACTAGTAATCATTAAAAGAAGGAAAGACAATAAAAGGTTGAGAGGTGTAGCCCCTACAAACCACTGAGAATCTCCATAAAGAATTCCTAAAATACCACATAAATGAAACAACCATATAATCCCTATGGCAATGTCATTAAACTGTATGGGTAATTTTTTTATCATGATGCGTAGAGAATTCGTCGCTCACTATTTTAGCAGACAAAAGACACAATGGAATTCCGCCGCCTGGGTGAACGCTCCCTCCACAAAAGTAAAGGTTTTTAAATTGACGAGAAAAATTAGGATGGCGTAAAAAGGCGGCCATTTTGTTATTGCTTGAGGTGCCGTATAATGCGCCTAAATAGGACTGGGTTTTTTGTTCAATTAAGGGCGGACTTAACACCTCTTCTGCTACAATGTGAGGGGCAACTTTTTCGCCTAAAACCCGCTCAATCTTTGCGATTACATATTCCTTTAAAAGCGGAATTTCTTTCTCCCATTTTAATTGCTCTCCTGCCGGAGTATTGATCATAACAAACCAATTTTCGTGTCCAGCTGGTGCATCTTGCGGTACGTTTTTAGCCGTTATATTGATGTAAATAGTTGGGTCTGGGAATAATTTTTTTGCGTTAAAAATGGAATCAAACTCTGCTGGATAGTCGTCAGAAAAGAGAATATTGTGTAAATCTAATCCTGGGAAAGATGTGTTCATTCCCCAATAAAAAATCAATGCAGAACTTGATCTTTCCTGGTTTAATGTCTTTTCTGGTGCCTTTAGCTGGGGCAAGAGTTTTCTGTAGGTTGGAAAAATATCCATATTTGAAACAACAAAATCTGCCTGATGTTTATCCCCCGCAATAGAAACCCCTTCCACCTTGTCATTTGCATAAAGAATTTTATCCACCTTTTGCTTAAAATGAAATTTCACGCCCTGTCTTTGTGCCAGCTCAAACAAAGACTTACTGATACTCACCATCCCACCTACTGGAATATAGGTGCCATAATGAGATTCCAGGTGCTGAATCAAGGTCATGATACCTGGGGTTTGATAAGGAGAAGAACCATTATAGGTCGCAAAACGGTTATACAATTGAACTAAATGAGGTTCTTTTAAATCGGTTCTATTGACTTTGTCTAGACTTTTATTGATTTCGAAAACAGGAAGTTGACTAAGGGCTTTAAGTGTTTTAATCGAAAACAACGTACTCCATCTGTGCAGCGACTTTTCTAAAAATAAATCAACTGTTAAATCGTATTTTTTTTTGGCTTTAGCCAAATAAGCCTTTAAAACTGATGGGGAAACACCCAATTGATGTTCGACTTCTTGCAGGTACTTTTCTTGATCGCTATAAGCGCTTAAACGCTTTCCGTCTTCCCAAAAATATTTACAAGCAAGCTCTTTTTTTTGATAATTAAAATGATCCCTGGGATCTTCGCCACACAAGGTAAATAACTCGTCGACATAATGGGGCATTGTAAATAGCGAGGGGCCAGCATCAAAGCGATATTGATCTATCGAAAAAGCACTTAGTTTTCCGCCAGGATAAGCATTAGCCTCAAATACTTCGACTGCATAGCCTTTAGCATTTAATCTTATCGAAGCTGCTATCCCCGCGATGCCTGCACCTATAATAATCACCTTTTTTTTCACTAAAGTAGTTGTTGATCGTTAATAATATTAAACCGTGCAAAAAGGTCTTCACTATACCAGCGCTCTTGTTTTGTTTGCTTTACAATCTCTTTGTGCGCCTGATCGCGGTAAGCAAATTGCATTACATCTTCCATAGAATCCCAGATGCTAATGGTGGCTTGTTGAATAAATGGCCATTCCCCTATCCCTTTATAGAAATGAACTCCTTTTGCGTTTTCGATGGCTTTGCTTGCCTTTGGCACAGCACGCCAAAAAGACCACAACTTGCTAAATCTAAGGGTCGCCCGTGTAATAATAGCCACCTTACTGTCTTCTACTTTATCAATGTCATTTCCTTTAAAAGGGTTTTGACCACTCCACAAACCATGACTTGCCCTATTGGCTAGGCTTAATCTCCTTATCGCACTTGCTTTAGTCCAATAGGCTTTTAGCTGTGGATTATTATTATAAAAATCTGCAGCAGCAGCCTGATTATCCCATACGGTTAATAATGCATAAGTAGAAAAGTCTGGTCTTAAACTAAACCCTTGTCCTGCTCCTGTTCCTAAAAATTTAAAAAAACTTAAACCCGGAACATTTATTAAATGAACAAAACCTACCCCCATTTGCTTGAACGCCCAAAATTTATTGTGGCTAAAAGAAAATAAATAAAGGTGAGTGACTTGTGATTTGATTGCTAAGTTTTGATTCAAATTTAACGGAAATTAAAAAAAACGCCTCTGCTGATAGGATTTTAGAATTTGACTTTGGAAGTAAATT
>JBELLO010000048.1:0-9789 GCA_042096495.1 Candidatus Arcticimaribacter sp. | reverse complement strand
CAATTAGCGATAAAGCGAGTGGCTTTATCTGCAGCATCGCCATAGATCACTCCGCCCAATTGCATTTCCCCTTTTTTAGACTTGACCACCTTGCGCTGGTTAGCGACGATCCCCACAGCCCAGCCATCGATACGGGCATAAGCGGTGATGATGGTTTTACCATAGCCGGCTTTATATTCGTCATATTCTCCTTGATCAACTAATTGCTCAATCATAGGATAAGTGTCATAGGGAGTGTTTCGCTCTTTTGGGAGTAAACCAAATAAATGTGCGTTCTCCTTCAAGGGTGGTGCAGCTTTAATGCGGTTAAATCCAGCAGTTTCTGGATGGCCTAACTTATTTATTAGAGATCTGATTTTGGTCAATGCTGCTGCGTCGTTTTCCACTTTATAGTCAGTTACTCCGCTTATTTCTGTATGAGTTGTGGCTCCGCCCAAAGTTTCATTGTCAATGTCTTCTCCTATAGCGGCTTTGACTAAGTAACTGCCTGCTAAAAAGATACTTCCTGTTTTATCAACGATCAAGGATTCATCTGACATAATGGGGAGATAAGCTCCCCCTGCAACACAGCTTCCCATTACAGCAGCGATCTGTATGATCCCTTTACTGCTCATTTTAGCATTGTTTCTAAAGATGCGGCCAAAGTGCTCTTTGTCGGGAAAAATCTCGTCCTGCATGGGTAAAAATACTCCAGCTGAATCTACCAGATAAACAATAGGGAGGTGGTTTTCAAGGGCAATTTCTTGGGCTCTAAGGTTCTTTTTTCCGGCCATGGGGAACCATGCGCCTGCTTTAACAGAAGCATCATTTGCGACAATAACACAAAGTCTTTTATGGATATACCCTAACACAACGACGACTCCGGCGGCAGGAGCACCCCCGTATTCTTCATACATGTCATGAGCGGCAAATGCGCCAATTTCTATCCGTTTTGATTTGGGATCCACAAGCGCTTCTATGCGTTCTCTTGCGGTCATTTTACCTTGGTCGCGTAGTTTTTGTAACTGTTTCTTTCCTCCCCCTAATTTAATTTGGGCGAGTTTTTTATCGACAGCTGACCAGAGTAATTTATTGTGATCTTCATTTTTGTTGAAGTTCAAGTCCATACAATTCTTTTGATAAAAATAAGAAAGTTTGATTGAGTATTAAGGGATTTGAACGAAAAGAAAAGCTTTAAAGGATCGAATAAAATAAAAGTGCGATATTTGTTTTTGGAAGAAATCAAATTTATGAGTTTAAACAAAAACAAGATCTTTAGGATAGCTGCTTTCATCATTTCTCTTTTTGGGACAGCCTTGATCCTAACAGGTTATTTTATGTACAGAGATTATGCCATTGGGTTTTACATTGGAGGTGCTGGATTTTATGTAGTAGCCTGGGCATTTAACGCTTTAAAAGGAAGAATATAAGTATGTCAGACGATAAGAAAGTCATTTTTTCAATGTCGGGAGTAAGTAAAACTTACCCTTCGGCACAACAACCGGTTTTAAAGAATATTTACCTCAGCTTTTTCTATGGCGCAAAGATTGGAATACTAGGACTAAACGGTTCTGGTAAATCCACCTTGTTAAAGATCATTGCTGGCTTAGACAAAAGCTTTCAAGGCGATGTTGTTTTTTCACAAGATTACAGCGTAGGCTATCTTGCGCAAGAACCAGAAATGGATGATGAGAAAACCGTCTTAGAGATCGTCAAAGAAGGAGTCGCGGGAACAGTAGCGATTTTAGACGAATACAACCAAATCAATGATCAATTTGGCTTGCCTGAGGTGTATGAGAACGCAGATAAAATGCAACAGCTCATGGATCGTCAATCCCAATTACAAGATGAAATTGACGCAGTAAATGCTTGGGAATTAGACACCCAACTTGAGATTGCAATGGATGCCTTGCGCACTCCACCTAGTGATCAAAAAGTAGGCGTTTTATCTGGAGGAGAACGTCGTCGTGTCGCGCTGTGTCGTTTGCTTTTACAAAAGCCAGATGTGTTATTACTAGATGAGCCTACTAACCACTTAGACGCAGAGTCGGTACACTGGTTAGAGCATCACTTAGCCCAATACAAAGGAACCGTTATTGCCGTAACGCACGACCGTTATTTCTTAGATAATGTGGCGGGGTGGATTTTAGAATTAGACCGCGGAGAAGGAATTCCATGGAAAGGGAATTATTCTTCTTGGTTAGATCAAAAATCAAAGCGATTGGCGCAAGAACAAAAGCAAGCGTCGAAACGTCAAAAAACACTTGAACGCGAGTTGGAATGGGTGCGTATGGCACCCAAAGGAAGACAAAGTAAGCAAAAAGCACGTTTGTCAAACTACGATAAGTTGATGAGCCAAGATCAAGGGCAGGTGCAAGAAAAATTAGAGATATTTATCCCTAATGGACCACGCTTGGGAACCAATGTGATCGAAGCAAAAGGGGTAGCAAAAGCCTTTGGCGAAAAGTTACTTTATGATGATTTAAACTTTGTCTTGCCGCAAGCAGGGATCGTAGGGATTATTGGTCCTAACGGAGCAGGGAAATCGACCATTTTCAAAATGATCATGGAACAAGAAACACCAGATGGCGGAACTTTTGCGGTAGGCGAAACCGTTAAACTGGCGTATGTCGATCAATCGCATGCTAATATTGATGCTGAAAAGAGTATCTGGCAAAATTTCTCTGACGAGCAAGAACTCATCATGTTAGGAGGGAAGCAAGTCAACTCTCGTGCCTTTTTAAGCCGTTTTAATTTTTCTGGAAATGAGCAGAACAAAAAGGTTAGTACCCTCTCTGGAGGACAACGCAACCGTCTTCATTTAGCCATGACATTAAAAGAAGAAGGGAATGTTCTTTTATTAGATGAGCCCACAAACGATTTAGATGTGAATACTTTAAGAGCATTAGAAGAAGGTTTAGAGAACTTCGCAGGTTGTGCCGTAGTGATTTCTCACGACCGTTGGTTCCTCGATAGAATCTGTACACATATCCTTGCTTTTGAAGGCGATTCGCAGGTCTATTTCTTTGAAGGGTCTTATTCTGATTATGAAGAAAATAAAAAGAAACGTTTAGGCGGAGATGTAATCCCAAAACGTATTCAGTATAGAAAGCTTACCCGAGATTAATTAACCCCTAGCCCATGTCTTTTCAAGATCTAATTGAGACCGTTTATTTTGACAATACCCTAAAAGCTTATTTTGTTTTTGGCGGGATTATCCTTTTTGGCTTACTCTTCAAGCAGTTGATCAATAAATACTTGGGAGGCATATTGTTTCGCCTGTTGGGAAAAAGCGCTCACGAAGTAGGACGTTCTGCTTTTGACGATCGGCTTAAAAAACCCTTAAACAATCTAATTGTTTTAGGAGCGATCTTTTTAGCAAGTCAGCAATTGCAGTTTCCGGCTAACTGGAAGCTAGTTCCAGCAGACGAGTTTGGTTTAAGATTTTCGATTCAAAAAGGCTTTTTGCTAGTTTATGCTTATTTCATCTTTTTGTTGTTGCTGCGTTTTGTTGATTTCATCGGAGAAATTATGGAACGTAGAGCTGCAAAGACCTCGAATAAAATGGACGACCAAATCGTTCCTTTTGCGATAGAAATCGCGAAAGTATTGGTCATTATTTTAGGGTCACTCACGGTAATGAGCAGTGTTTTTGATGTCAATATCGCTGCGCTAGCCACTGGTTTAGGAATAGGGGGGATCGCTATTGCGATGGCTTCAAAAGAGAGTTTAGAAAATTTATTGGGTTCTTTTACCATCTTTTTAGACAAGCCTTTTACCTATGGGGATATTGTGACGGTCAATGGTTATACCGGTACGGTAGAAAAAGTAGGCTTTCGATCGACCAGAATTAGAACTTTTGACAAAAGTATTGTTACTGTGCCCAATAAAAACATGGTCAATGCAGAATTAGACAATTTAGGTCTTCGTCCCATTAGAAGGGTCAAATTTAATGTTGGATTGACGTATGGGACTCCTATAGAAAGCATCAAAAAGATTGTTACCGAAATGGAGATGATGATTAACAATCACCCTAATACCACCCATGATGGGGCAAGGGTTCGTTTTCAAGAATTTGGGGCGAGTTCTTTAGATCTATTGGTGCTGTATTATGTGGACAGTCCAGATTGGGAATTGTTGATTGATACCCGTCAAGCCATTAACTTTAGTATTATCGAGATTGTCCAAGCGCAAGGCAGCGATTTTGCTTTTCCTACTACTTCAGTTTTCTTAGAGAAATAATTTTCCTATCTTCCTGAAATAACGAGAAAGGAAAAGATGGAGAAAAGCGTTTGCGTTATTGGTGCGGGACCTTCTGGGATCACCGCCCTAAAGAATATTCAAGACAAAGGGATTAAAGTAATTGCATATGATTACAACCACGATGTGGGAGGTAACTGGATTTATTCTGAAAAAGAAAGCCATTCCAGTGTCTTTGAAACCACCCATATTATAAGCTCAAAAACCTTGTCTCAATATGAGGATTTTCCCTTTCCACAAGAAGTGGCTGATTATCCTTCCCACGAAGAATTGAGAAATTATTTTCAGGCTTACGCCAAAGCCTTTAACTTATACCCACTAATTCGCTTTAATACGCTGGTTCAATCTTGTGTGCTTAATCCAGAGAATATATGGGAAGTAACGACAGTATGCGAAGGGGAAGAGAAAACAGAAAACTTTACCGATCTAGTGGTGTGCAATGGGCATCACTGGCAGCCCAAATACCCTAACTATCCTGGCGAATTTTCAGGAGAATTTTTACATTCCCACCAATTTAAAAAAGCCGCCCCATTTAGGGACAAGAGAGTACTTGTGATTGGCGGTGGTAATTCTGCCTGTGATGTAGCCGTAGAAACTAGCCGAGTTAGCAAAAAGACGAGCATTAGCTGGCGGAGAGGTTATCGGATTTTGCCCAAATTTATTATGGGCAAACCATCAGATGTATTTGCTTCTTCGATGACTTTTTTACCCATCTGGTTAAGAAACTTTTTTGCAGGAATAATGGTGAAAATCGCCACTGGTCCCAATAGCTGGTATGGCTTGCCAAAAGTGAACCATAAATTTGGGGCAACGCACCCTACAGTTAATAGTGAATTGCTCTATATGATAAGACACGGGAAGGTGAAGCCAAAACCTGATATCGAAAGATTTGAGCGTTCTACGGTCCATTTTAAAGATGGGAGTAAGGAAGATTTTGATACTGTAATTGCTTGTACAGGTTTTGTTTTATCCCACCCTTTTTTCGACAAAAAATTTCTCAACTATAGTGCTGGACCAGTACCCTTGTATTTAAAAATGTTTCATCCAGAGATGGCTAACCTTTATTTTATTGGAATGTTTCAACCCTTAGGTTGCATTTGGCCAGGCGCAGAGCAACAAAGCAAACTAGCAGCATCTGCATTAAGTGGCGAGTGGCAACGCCCTCAAAACATAGCACAACTTTGCGAACGCGAAGTATCACAGCCACACATGAAACAGTTAGCGACATCACGCCATACGATCACGGTAGATTTCCATAAGTTTTTACGTGAAATCAAAGCTGAATTGCGCAAAGCGAAACCCTTTAAAAAAGTTGCCTAATGTTTAAGCATAAACGCGTTAAAATCATTCTCTTCACTTTTGTAGGGGTATTACTCTTAGGGAAAGTTCTTGTTTCTCCAGATAAAACGTTAGAAGAATTAGCCCCAAAATATGCTGCAGCACCTTCCCAATTTATGGAGATAAAAGGGATGAAAGTACATTATCGCGATGAAGGAGAAGGAACCCCAATAGTTTTAATCCATGGGACAGGAGCCTCGCTACATACCTGGGAGGATTGGACGACAGATTTAGTCAAAAATTACCGCGTAATACGGTTGGATTTACCCGCTTATGGTCTTACAGGACAAGATCCTCAAAAACGCTATAGTTCAAAAGATTATGTCGATTTACTCCATGCTTTTTTAGGAGAGCTAAAGGTGGACAAATTTCATTTAGCAGGGAATTCATTAGGAGGTTTAGTATCGTGGTTATATGCAAGTTATCATCCAGAAAAAGTGGAGCAATTGGTCTTGCTAGATCCCAGTGGTTTCCCTTTTAAAAATACGCCTATGGTAATCAAAATGGCAAAAACCCCAATACTAAATAATTTTATCCGTTATATTACTCCGCGCAGCTTTATTGAAAAGAATATCAAAGAAGTTTATTTTGATGAAACTTTGATTAAAGAGTCAACTATTGACCGCTATCACGATTTATCCCAATATAAAGGGAATCGACAAGCTTTTATTGATCGCGCCTATGTCGAAAGAGAGGATTACACCGAGCGTTTAGGACTGATTCAAGCCCCTACCTTAATTCTTTGGGGAGAAAATGACGCATGGATCCCTGTGAGTGATGCCCCAAAATTTAAGGCAGCCATCAAGGATGCACAAATGGTGATTATGCCAAAAACTGGCCATGTCCCCATGGAAGAAAGACCTAAAGAAAGTTTAGCGATTGTATTGGATTTCTTAAGGCCTTAAAGAAGCATTTCCATTTTGATGTTCCCCCTTGAATAAAGTGCATTTTTTTCTAGTGGCACTTCAATAAAACCATATTTGCGGTAAAGGTGGATGGAGTTTTCTAAGATGGTGTTAGAATACAAAAGGATCTTTTCCCAGTGGTGTTGCTCTGCAAAACGAATGGCAAATTGCACCATTTGATTGCCAATTCCTTTTCCTCTTAAAGCAGGAGGAACCGCCATTTTACTAAACTCATAAATGCCTTCGTCCTTTTTGATAAAGGCAAAGGTACCCACTGTCTTTTCTTCCATTATCGCCATAAAAACAAAACCTCCTTTATCGATGATTTCTGTTTGAGGCTTACTCAATACGAGTTCATCAATGGCTTCAACAACAAAATAGGTTTCTAGCCATTCAATATTAAGGGCTTTGAAAGTAGTTGCATCTGCTGGGGAGAATTTTCTAAAGCTAATCTCGGGCATCACCTGTCATGTCTTCTGGGCGAACCCATTGATCAAATTCTTCAGCGGTTAAATAGCCTAGCGCTAAGCTAGCTTCTTTTAGTGTAGTGCCTTCTTCGTGGGCTTTATTCGCAATTTCAGCCGCTTTATAATAACCGATTTTTGTGTTTAAAGCAGTGACAAGCATAAGGGAATTATTGACTAATTCGTCAATACGAGACTGGTTAGGTTCAATTCCTACCACACAGTTTTCGGTAAAACTCACACAGGCATCTCCAATTAAGCGAGCAGATTGTAAAATATTCGCTGCCATCATGGGCTTAAAAACATTGAGTTCATAATGTCCTTGTGTTCCACCCACTGTAATGGCGACATCGTTCCCCATTACTTGCGCACAAACCATGGTTAAGGCTTCGCACTGAGTAGGATTTACTTTCCCGGGCATAATTGAGCTTCCAGGTTCATTAGCCGGAATGATGATTTCTCCGATTCCAGAACGAGGACCAGAGGCCATTAAACGAATATCGTTTCCGATTTTATTTAAAGAGACCGCTAATTGTTTTAATGCCCCATGGGTTTCAACAATGGCATCATGTGCAGCCAGTGCTTCGAATTTATTGTGGGCAGTGATAAAGGGTAAACCAGTGAATTCAGCTATGTATTCTGCAACCCTTTTGGCGTAGCCTTTAGGGGTGTTAATACCCGTTCCAACGGCTGTTCCGCCTAACGCCACTTCTGATAAATGTTTTAAAGTAAATTCTAGCGCAGCAATCCCGTGGTCTAGCTGAGAAACATAGCCAGAAAACTCTTGGCCTAAAGTTAGGGGAGTGGCATCCATCAAGTGGGTACGCCCAATTTTTACGACAGATTCAAACGCTTTTGCCTTCTTATTAAGGGCATCTCTCAAGGTTTTAACACCAGGCAGAGTTACTTCAACAACCTTCTTATACGCTGCAATATGCATCCCAGTAGGAAAGGTATCGTTTGAGGACTGCGATTTATTGACATCATCGTTTGGAGCAAGGGTTTTATCTCCCTCTCCTAAAGTATTTCCCGCAAGTACATGAGCGCGGTTTGCAATAACTTCATTTACATTCATATTGCTTTGCGTCCCAGAACCTGTTTGCCAAATGACCAATGGGAATTGATCGTTGAGTTCTCCCGCAAGGATTTCATCACACACCTGTGCGATCAGGTCTCGTTTAGTAATATCTAAAACACCTAATTCGTGATTGGTATAAGCGGCGGCCTTTTTTAAGTAGGCAAAACCTTCTACCACCTCCATGGGCATGGAGCCTACTGGACCGATTTTAAAATTTGCTCTTGAGCGTTCTGTTTGTGCGCCCCAATAAACGTTTTTAGGTACTTTAACCTCTCCCAGTGTGTCTTTTTCAATGCGGAATTCCATGTAAATAAATTTGCTACAAAAATAAGATAAAAATTCACGGCGAACTAGTGTGAATAGCATTGTGAATAAAAAAAGAATTCTCGTTGTCAAAACGAGAGAAATGCATTAATTTTGTGACAAATTGAAGATCATGTTTGAATTTGACCAGTACCTAGGATTTTTAGCCTTTTTATCGATACTCACCATTGGCTTTTGGCTAATGATATTTTTGTTGACTTTTGTCATTCCTTATTGGTTGACTGGGTCTTTACTTGAATGGATTCAAGAAAAGAAAGATGGGCGTAAAGAGGTTCCCAAAAGAAAATAAGATTACCCTATATAAAAAAACACCGCTATTTGCGGTGTTTTTTTATGCGTTTATGTTAAGCCTAGCTTAGAAGTCAAATTCTCCTTCGCCACCACCGCCATCAGCATTCGATCGTTGCGATCTTCTGCGGTTGTTTTTATTTTCTTTAATGCGATAAGTAAAGGTGAAGATGTAGGTAGGCTGTCTCCACTGAAACTCTGAATAATTGGTAAAGTTCTCTGTTATAGTACTGCTTTTTCTTCGTCTAGAATTAAAGATATCTGAAGCGCGGAAAGACAAAGTCCCTTTCTTGTTAAATAGGTCTTTGTTGATCGCTCCAGACATGGAGAGTATCCCTTGCGATTCTGTTTGAGCTGTCGCCCTTGGACCTCTATAGAATGTTCTCAGTTGGGTAGTGATTCCAAAAGGAAGCGGGAAGCTGGCGTTGACTCTTGCAAACCAACTCACTATTTCTGCACCTAAATCTTGACCTTCATAGATGCCAATAGTTTCAGAATTAAAAATATTAAAGTTACCGCTGATACGCACCTGACGTTTTGGGGAATAGGTCAAGGTGAATTCTGTTCCGGTACGGTTATTTTCAGCTAGGTTAATAGAGGTAGAGCGTAAAGCAGGGACGTCAATGACTGGATCATCACTAACCCTTACAATAGTTCCAGTCGCTTCTGTAATACGAGTGATCACTTGTTTAGAAGTCGAATAATAGACCGAGCCATTAAAGGTAAATTTCTCCCATCTTTTGAGATAACCAAAGTCGAAAGAGTTTGCATAGGAAGGATCTAAATCAGGATTCCCTTGTCTGAAAAAAGTCAAACTGGTCAATGATTGAAAAGGATTCAACGACCACGAGCGTGGTCGTCTAATCCTTCTACTGTACCCTAAAGTGATATTCTCTTTTTCATTGAATTCATAGGATAAATTTACTGTTGGGAACCAATCGGTATATTTCTTTTCTTTATAAATGTTAGCGGTACGTTGATCAATCACAATTTTAGTATGCTCCATGCGAACCCCAAGGAGGTAGGAGAATTTGTTTACTTTTTTCCCAAATTGGGTATAAGCTGCATTGACATTTTGAGTAAAACCTAAGTAATTGGTCAGATTTGTGTTTAGGTTTCTGTCATTTCCATTAATGTCAAATACTTGATAATC
>JBELLO010000047.1:6334-10093 GCA_042096495.1 Candidatus Arcticimaribacter sp. | reverse complement strand
TCCCTCTTTCTCCGCAAAAGAAAACCCATAACGTAAGTTGTGGGTTTTTTGTTTTGAAAAATTGATGGATAAAATAAACTTATTTCTAAATGAATTGCTGTTTATTCATCAACACTTTCTACCTCTTGTTGTTCAGGTGGAGAAGCATCCCCTAGTTTTAATCGAACAACCAGCTCATGCGCTTTTAAATTTAGTCCAGACAATTGATTTTCTAAATAAGTATCATAAGCATATCCAATACTAAATGAATCATTCACATGAAAAGAAGCTTGAATGGACCATATAGAATTAGTGCGATAAGCAAAACCACCCTCAAATTTATTCATATAAGCAGCTTTTATACCGATATCACTTACCGCATCAATACCTTTTCCTTTTCGATAAATAAGCGTGGGGAGAAGTTTGAATTCTTCATTGACAGGAAAACTTGCTCCAGCTCCTAAATAAAGGTGGGTACGATCTCTAGCCATCACGAGGACATCATCGTCTCTTTTTGATTCAAACAAACGAGGGATAGAGGCAGAGATCCAAAAGGCTTCGCTTTTAAAGTACGCCCCAATTCCAATATTAGGATTGAAACGACTCAGTGCTTTCTTTGCTGGATCAGATGAAGTATAACTATTCAGACCTACAGGATCTGAACGATAGGAATTTCCGCCAGCTTTTATCCCTAAATAAAGTAAAGAAGTATTAGATAGGGTTAACTTATAGGAAAAGTCAATATTTACCTGGGTTTGCTTTTCAACAAATATTTGATCTGAAACCACAGAAAGCCCTAGCCCTACATTTTTACCGCGCTCTGTTGAATAAGTAAAGGCTACTGTTTTTGGACTATCCTCAATTTGTGCCCATTGATTTCTTGAGGTTAAAACAAAACTATGCTGACCTTCTGATCCTACATATGCTGGATTGATCAAACTCATTTGATATTGGTAATTTGAGAGGTATGCATCCTGCTGGGCGATCAGCCAATAAGGGATGAGGGATAATAAGAATAAGTATTTTTTCATGTGATTATCTCGTTAAAAATATCCAACCTTTATAATCAGATTGACCATCTTGATTAAAGTCGATTAAGTAATAATAACTCCCTTCTGGTAGTGGGTTTCCATTAAGGGTTCCATTCCAATTGTTTTGATAATTCTTTTTATTAAAGACCAGTAGACCTGCCCTTGAGTAAACCCAAACTTCATTATTGGGGTATCGTTCAATTGCTGATGTTTGCCAGGTATCATTTATTCCATCTCCATTAGGGGAGAAGAAGTTTGTTATAGTAAAGTCTAATTCTTTAAAGTCGGTTAATTTATCCTCTGGATTGTTAGGGTCATATCCAGCATTTATTTCATCTAAATTTGAAATTCCGTCCCCATCGCTATCGTTGTATGGATTACAATTTTCAGCATCAAATTGATCTGTAACACCATCTTCATCGCAATCAGCCTGAGAAGACTCATAGGCATCAATAATTGCATCTAGATCAGCATCATCATCTGTAGGATCACCGTTGTCATTATTATCTTCATCAAGGGAATTTTGTTGATCCCCATCGTCATTATCATCAAGATAATTAGGAATACCATCACCATCAATATCTGCAATTGAATAATTTATTTCAACCTGAGTAAGGATACCATCATTATCATCATCAATGTCGAAATGATCAAAAACACCGTCATTGTCTGAGTCGAGTGGTAAACCTTGAGAAAATTCGTCTATTGTGGGGACACCATCGTTATCATCGTCAGCATCCAAATAGTCTGGAATACCGTCTTGATCACTATCTATTGCATCTACAGGGTTTCCATCAAAGTTAGGATCCGCATTTTCTTCCACTGTAGGTATTCCATCTCCATCATCATCAGTATCAAAATAATCTGGGATACCGTCTTGATCAGTATCTCTGGCATCGTCTGGATTAAAATCTTGATTGGGATCTGGCTGTTCAAATTCAGTGAATATCCCGTCATTTTCATCGTCAGGATCAAGGTAATTACTTATTTCATCCTCGTCAAAATCATCAGATCTTTGACTGAATTTAGTTTCTCCAGAGGTTTCAAAACGACTATAAATATGATCTCCGTCATCGTCTGGATCAATTGCATTAATTAATCCATCTGCGTCTGTATCAGAAGTAATACGTCTTCTATCAACATTAGCCAATTCAATTTTATTTGTGGTTAATTCAACAATATCAACTTGTCCAGCTGTTATAGTTATATTATTGTTTTTATTAGGAATGGGTACACGTGTATCTCCAAAAGTCGTATTGACAAAACCTAAGAGTACTTCATATTCGCCATCTTGGTTAGCATCTAAGACTTCGCCAATTTGTGGTGGGTTAAGAAAAGAAAGGTATCCTTCCCCTAAATTTATTTTTTCTGCTTCTTTTTGTGATTGGAGCTTCGGTTCTCCAGAGCGAATGGTAAAGAGGCTTGCATCTGCTCCTCCTGTAATTTTTTTACGGATTTTCCATTTTCCTACCCCTTTAATAGATGGGTTTGCTATCTGTATTTTTTCCTTTGATCCTAAATTATTTACCCTAATTGAGTAGTATTCATAAACGGTAATAAATTGACGCTCTCTCCAGTCAATTACGCCATCGTTGTCATCATCGATATCTTCATTGTTTCCTACTCCATCATTGTCAATATCTCTACTTTCTGCAGCATTTTTAGGGAAAATATCTTGTTGATCCTTAACGCCGTCATTGTCATCGTCATTATCTTGATTATCCCCAATTCCATCAAAATCAGTATCCTTACTTTCTGTAGGATCATTCGGGAAAGCATCTTCTCCATCAATTACTCCATCTCCATCGGTATCTTGCTGGGTAGGATCTGTGCCTTGAACAACTTCTTCTCCATCATTTAGGCCATCACCATCGGTGTCTTGTAGTAAAGGATTCGTGTTGTAGTTTGCCTCTTGTCCATCTGACAGACCATCATTATCATCATCATTATCCCGATTATCTCCTATCCCATCGCCATCATAATCGCTATTTTCATTAGGATCAAGTGGGAACTGATCTTCACTGTCATTATAGGTGTCTACATCGGTATCAGGGTTCAATGGATCGGTGCCTTGTTCATTTTCTGCACCATCATTAAGACCGTCTCCATCTGTATCAGGATCTAAAGGATTCGTTCCATTGGTTTGTTCTTCTGCATCATCGCTATTATCGCTATCGGTGTCAGGATTTCTAGGGTCAGTACCTAGGCTTCCTTCTTCATTATCGGAAAGACCATCATTATCATCATCAGAATCTACTCCATCTCTAATTCCATCTCCGTCAGTATCTAAATTACCGAAGGGATCTAAAGGTAGATCATCCTGTCCATCCAACACCCCATCTCCATCTGTATCTTGGTTGTTAGGATTTGTTCCTTCAGCTGCCTCTTCCGCATCATTTAAGCCATCATTATCAGAATCTGGACTTAGTGGGTTTGTTCCGTTGTTAATTTCATCATAGTCGCTAAGACCATCCCCATCAGTATCTGGATTATTAGGGTTTGTTCCTTGCGCTGCTTCTTGAGTATCGCTAAGGCCATCATTATCATCATCTGGATCAATCGAATCCCCAAGACCATCGTTATCACGGTCTTGATTTTCTGTAGGATCAAGCGGAAAAGCATCAATATCATCTTCAACCCCATCTCCATCTGTATCTGGGCTTAGAGGGTCTGTTCCTGCTTCTTTTTCGTCTTTATCATTCAATCCGTCCCCATCGGTATCAGCATTGTTAGGGTCAGTGTTAAAGGC
>JBELLO010000047.1:4293-6234 GCA_042096495.1 Candidatus Arcticimaribacter sp. | reverse complement strand
TAAATTAGGATCAAGCGGGAAATCATCTTCTCCGTCTAAACTCCCATCCCCGTCTGTGTCTGAATTAAGTGGGTCAGTCCCAATTTCTTGTTCTTCACTATCAGTCAAGCTATCGTTATCACTATCACTATCGAAAGGATCTGTCCCTAGATTAGATTCTTGCGCATCAGTGAGTCCGTCATTATCGTCATCACTATCAAGATTATCTCCCAGACCATCGCTGTCGTTATCATTTTGTTCTGATGGATCAAGTGGGAAATCATCTAATCCGTCTTCTGTTCCATCTCCATCACTATCGCTGTTGTTTGGATCTATTCCATTGATGACTTCTACCCCGTCAAATAAACCATCATCATCTGTGTCATTATCTAGGGGATTAGTACCTAAATCTATTTCTTGTTGATCTTCAACACCATCATTATCTGTGTCTGAATTATTTGGATTGGTTCCCAAATTAATTTCTTCGGCATCATTAAGACCATCCCCATCGCTATCTGCCTGCAAGGGATCAGTCCCAAGGTCTATTTCCTCAAGGTCTGTTAAACCATCATTATCATCATCTGGATCAAGCTCGTCTGGGATACCATCGCCATCATTGTCATTTGATCGATTTTCATCGAGGGGATAATCGTCTTCACCATCAAGCACTCCATCTCCATCAGAATCAGCATTTAGTGGGTCAGTCCCATCGCTTTGTTCTTCTCCATCTAAAACACCGTCATTATCACAATCTGGATTTTGTGGATCAGTCCCTAGCGCGTTTTCTTCTGTATCGGACAGGCCATCGTTGTCGTCATCTGTATCAGTGCTGTCTCCTTGGCCGTCCCCATCAGTATCAATAGAATCACTGGCATCTAACGGAAGTTGATCTTCGCTATCATTCACACCATCGCCATCTGTATCGGGGTTTAATGGATTTGTTCCGGCATCTATTTCTTGTTTGTCTGAAGCGCCATCTCCGTCTGTATCTGAGTTATTTGGATCTGTACCTAAGGCAATCTCTTCATTATCCGCTAATCCATCTTCATCTGAATCATCACTCAATGGATCACAGCCAATCGCTAACTCCTCAAGATCACTTAAGCCGTCATTGTCATCGTCGGTATCCATATTGTTCCCTAAACCGTCGTTATCTGCATCTTCTTGTTCAAATGGATCGGTAGGGAATGCATCTTCAAAATCATTTATACCATCCCCATCTGTGTCAACAATTAAAGGATTGGTATTGCGTTGTTGTTCCTCTTTATCGTTTAATCCGTCTGCATCTGTATCTGGATTAAGGGGGTCTGTCCCTAGAGCAATTTCTTCAATATCAGAGAGATTATCTCCATCATCATCCGTGTCATATTGATCAGGGATACCGTCTCCATCTGTATCTGTTTCTTGGTTGGGATCTAATGGAGCTTCATCTTCTGCGTCATTTATTCCGTCTCCATCTGTATCTGGGTTTAAAGGGTCGGTTCCATTATTGAGCTCTTGTCCATCAGTACTTCCATCTCCGTCAGTATCTGGGTTAAAAGGATCTGTCCCGATATTGATTTCATAAAAGTCTGCTACACCGTCATTGTCATCATCTGGATCTGCATTATCTCCGATTCCGTCGTTGTCTGCATCTGCTGTTTCATTTCCATCTAGGGGGAAAGGATCCGTTTGGTCACTAAGACCATCTCCATCAGTGTCAGGGTTAAGAGGGTTGGTTCCTAAGTTACTTTCTGCCCCATCAGTTAAACCGTCATCATCGCTGTCTTGATCTAGAGGGTCTGTTCCGTCTAGGGCTTCTTGATTATCTGTAACACCATCGTTATCATCATCTGGATCTGCATTATCACCAATTCCATCTTCGTCATTGTCTACTGACTCATTAGGGTCAAGAGGGAAAATATCGACTAGATCATTGCTTCCGTCCCCATCTGAATCTGAGTTAAGAGGATCAGTTCCCAG
>JBELLO010000047.1:0-4193 GCA_042096495.1 Candidatus Arcticimaribacter sp. | reverse complement strand
GCATCTGGACCACCACTTATACTAATAAACGATAATTCATTTGAGGTAATGTTGCCTACACTGGTTTCACCCTCGTTAATTGATAGGCTTGTAGATGTGACCAAAGTCGGAGGTGTACGGTCTATAGTAATGACAGATGAAATAACGTTAGAAACAGTATTATAGGTAGAATAATTCCCTGAAGGGTTTCCTGAAGTTATACCAGCATTCGTAGAAGTATCAGTAGCAGAAACAGCCCAATTGATTTCCCCCTCTGGGTCTGCACTACTTACCGTATAAGTTGCTTGATATTCATGATTAGCTGCAGAGCTTAAGCTAAAACTAAGGTTTGTACTAAGGCTAGTTGTAGCAGATATTGAGTTGAAATCTAACGCATCTGAAGCACGAATTTCAAAAGTGATGGTATCACCATCTGTTGCCGCTTTAGTATCTGTTCCATTAGAAGTATAAGCTGAAGCGTAAAGGGTGGGGTTAGTCGCCTTAATATGGATAATTCCATAGTTAATGATTGAATGTCCACTGCCCACTGTAGGCAGGGTCGTGTCTAAATCATTATTTCCGCTATCTTTAATTGTCGCACCATTGAGTACCAAAGATGAGACGGACTTGTAATCTAAAGATCCCGTAATGTCTCCGTCTTGAATAGTGTAAGTAAAGATTAGAGTGTCTGAGCCACTGCCAGATTGGTAGGTGGCGATTTGATCTGTATTTCCAGTTTCCAGCTCGATATGAGGAGTTCCGGTTGAAGTATCGACTTGAACAGCTTCAGAGAGTAATAATTCTAGGGTAATCACATCTGAATTGCTGGGATTACTGTCATCATCGGTAAAGAATCCACTTACTGGACTTCCTCTAACGCCTTCTACTATAGGAATAGAAGTATCACAGCCACCCCATTGTGGGTAGTTGATGGCTTGAATTCCTGAATTGTTAGCAAAGCCGGTAGGAGGGGCATTAATATTAGTTGCACACCAGCTTATAAGATTTTGGTTAAATGCTGTGGCGTCAGCAAACATATATTCCAGATTAGTTGCCGCTGATAAATCCCAATTATTAAGGGGTTGATTAAAGCTTGAAGCTAGTTGGAACATATTATAAGCAATATCCAAAGATGAAGTATCCCAATTGTTTAGAGGTTGATTAAATGCCGTTGCACCATAGAACATATAGCCCATATTTGTAACGTTGCTCACATTCCAATTATTAATATCTTGATTGAAACTGGTAGCATCTTGGAACATAAAACTCATGTTTGTAGCCGCGGACACATTCCATGATCCTATATCCTGATTAAATGAAGATACACCATAGAACATTCTAGCCATATCGGTTACATTGGAAACATTCCATGCTCCAATATCCTGATTGAAGTTTTGTGAGCGGTCAAACATTCCGTACATATCTGTCACACTTGACACATCCCATGCACCAATATCTTGATTAAATGGAATAATACTGAAGAACATTTCACGCATAGTGGTCACCGATGAAACATCCCACGATCCGATTGGACTATTGAAACTATCAGCATTTTTAAACATTTCACGCATTGTTGTAACATTGGAAGTATTCCATGCATCAATATTTTGGTTGAATTGATAAGCTCTTAAGAACATTCGGTTCATAGCAGTTACACTTGAAGTATCCCATGATCCTATGTCTTGATTAAAATTGTTTTTATCCCTAAACAATGACGACATATCGAAAACTAAAGATGTACAAACACAATCCAAGTCCGCATCACCATTGGTGATTTTACTCCTCAATGTAGCTTCATCAACCGCTATATAAGTTTTTCCGTTAATTACTCCTGCATCACCATTGATAGCACCAGGACATTTAACTGTTACACCATTAGCATCTAGATAGAATATTGTATCAATACTTAAATCCAATGATTCGCTTCCCGCGTAAGGTCTTGAATTGGTGTCTGTAGCTGCTACTGTTACTGCATAAGTTCCTGTGGTGACTGAAGAAGGTACCTGCCAGTAGTAAGTCCACTGAGCTGCAGAAGACCCCTGAGACATGGCAGTGTCGGTAACCAGACCGGCTATGGAAATTAGCGGAGTAGCTGACATGTTTTCGGAAAAAGTTGCGGTTAGGGTAACTACTCCTGAAGTGATGATATTATCTGAATCACTACTAGTAATTGTTAACGTTGCCTGTGATGGGCATGTTCCCCATATGGGTTTGTTGGCAGAATTAAAAGAGGATGGAACAAAATATTGTGGCTCAGAACTAATCAATGAAACACACCATCCACTTAAATTTTGGTTAAAGCTGGACCCATCTAATCCTTCTAAGAACATTCCAAACATGTTTGTTGCATTCGAGGTATCCCAATTCAGTGTATTTGATGTTACACCGCTGGAATCACCATTGTTAAAGTTTGTAGCATCTGCAAAGAAATATTCAAAATTGGTTATGTTCGATACGTCCCATGAACCTATGTTTTGATTAAATGACTTAGCTAATCTAAACATGCGTTCCGCATTAGTTACACTAGATACATTCCATAAACCAATGTCTTGATTAAAGGCCCAGGCATCATAAAGCATATAAGACATGTCTGTAACTGAGTAAGTGTCCCAAGAGGATATATTACCATTAAAAATACGTGCCGTATGGAACATAAATAGCATATTCGTAACATTAGAAACATCCCAATTATTTAAGTCTTGATTAAATGAGGTTGCAGATGCAAACATCCCCGCCATATCGGTAACGGAAGAAACGTCCCAAGAATCAATATCTACATTGAATGCCCAAGCACCACCACCAAACATTCTTTGCATATCAGTTACATTTGAGGTATTCCAGTTCAACGAATTAGTGCTTACCCCTGAAGCAGCTCCATTGTTAAAGTCATCTGCGGCATAAAACATATAACTCATATTGGTCACATTTGAAGTGTCCCAATTACCAATATTTTGATTGAATGTGTATTGATCATAAAACATGTAACTCATATCTAGTGCACTAGAAGTATCCCAATAACTTATGTTTTGATTGAACCTCAAATATGAGAAATTCTCCGCTTCAAACATACCATGGAAATTGGTCACATTTGAAGTGTCCCAAGAAGTAATATCATTAGCATTGAAGAAAGTATTAAGATTATTTCCATCATTATTACCATTGATATAAAATAAATCCGACATATCCGTAACCAAAGTTGTTACGACACCACCCCAATCAGAGTCATTTAATGATTTAGCTCCTAAAGACGCATTATCATAAGCGGCATATAAAACTCCTCCTACATAACCCGTATCTCCAGCGCTACAGCCATTACATTTTATCGTGATACCATTAGCGTCCAGATAGAACATTGGGTCTATACTTAAATTCAGGCTTGCACTTCCATCATAAGCAAGTGAAGACGTATCTGTTGCAGCTATCGTTACTGCGTAAGTTCCTGTGGTGACTGATGAAGGCACTTGCAAATAGTAAGTCCACTGAGCTGCAGAAGACCCTTGTGTCATTGCTGTATTGGTCACTAATCCTGCTATGGATACTAGTGGCGTAGCTGCCATATTTTCTGAGAAAGTAGCCGTTAGGGTGACTACTCCTGAAGTAATGATGTTGTCTGAGTCATTAGATGAAAGCGTAAGGGTAGCATTTGAGGTTGGCGAAGGGCAAGTTCCCCATTGGGGATGCTTGGAGTACAAGTTATACCAATTACCCTGAGGGGAAGTTCCTCCAGTTAACGACGACAATCCATCTTTATAACTAAATGCATTAGTATTAGAGCCGTAAGAAGGTCTTGATGTAATTTGAGTAACACACCATCGTGAAAGATCTTGATGGAATAACCTTGAACCTGGTATAAAATATAACATATTGGTCACTGAAGAAACATCCCATGCTGTAATATCATTATTGAAGGAGTGAGTATCCATAAACATCCTTTCCATGGTAGTTACAGATGAAACATCCCAATTCATAGTATATATTGGATCAACCCATGTTCCATATGCATCTATTACTGTTCCATTATTAAACGTCCATGCACTATAAAACATACTAGACATATCAGTAACTTTCGAAACATCCCAATTTCCAATGTATTGATTAAACCGAACACATTTATAAAACATGTTACTCATGTTTTCTACATTTGAAACATCCCAGCTAAGTGGGCTATTGGCCACACGAATATCATCACCATTATTAAAAACGTCGGCTCCATG
>JBELLO010000046.1:0-10244 GCA_042096495.1 Candidatus Arcticimaribacter sp. | reverse complement strand
CCCAGTTGATACATATGCACTTCGTCTGGTCCATCGGCAATACGAATGGTACGCCCATAAATCCAGAACTCTGCTAGCGGGGTGTCCTGGCAAACGCCCATACCACCATGTGCTTGAATGGCGCGATCGACCACTTTTGTCGTCATATCTGGAACTGCAATTTTGATCATTGCAATTAGATTTTTTGCGCCTGCAGCGCCAAATTTATCAATCTTATCTGCACAGGCTAAAGTCAATAGTCTCGCCTGCTCAATCTCTGCGGCAGACTTTGCTATGTCTTGTCTTATACTGCTAAAGTCTTTTATTTTTCGGCCGAAGGCCTCACGCTCTGCCACGCGTTCACACATCATTTCTAGAGAGCGTTGTGCCGCACCGATTAATCGCATACAGTGATGGATTCGTCCAGGACCTAAACGTCCCTGGGCAATTTCAAAACCACGCCCCTCGCCTAGTAACATATTTGCTACCGGTACACGCACATTCGTCAACTTAATTTCTGCATGACCTTCTGGAGAATCAATCGAACCAAAGACGCGTAATGGACGTACAATTTCTACGCCAGGCGTATCTCGCGGGACAATGATCATACTTTGTTGGGCATGGCGGTGAGCAGTAGGGTCTGTTTTCCCCATCACGATAAACACCTTGCAATTAGGGCGCATAGCGCCCGAAGACCACCATTTACGACCATTAATCACATACTCCTCACCTTCTCTAACGATAGAGGTTTCTATATTAGTTGCATCAGAAGATGCTACTGCGGGTTCAGTCATTAAAAAAGCAGAACGTATTTCGCCATTCATCAATGGTTTGAGCCATTGGGATTGCTGTTCTGGAGTTCCATATTTTGCAAATACTTCCATATTTCCTGTATCAGGAGCAGAACAATTGAATACCTCAGAAGCGATTTTTGAGCGCCCCATTAATTCGGCTAGCGGTGCATATTCGAGATTCGATAATCCAGCACTCAAGTCCCCATAATCTGTAGGGAGAAATAAATTCCATAAGCCTTCGCGTTTTGCCGCAGCTTTCCATTCTTCTAATTTGGGGAAATCTTGCCATAAATTATTGTGGTCATGGTGGTAAGCTTGTATCTCCTGCTCATGTGGGTAGATATGCTCTACCATAAAATCTTTCACCCTTTTTTGCAATGCAAGGGATTTCTCTGTATACTCGAAATTCATTTCAATAGTTGTTTATGGATTCAAGGTAATCATTACCGAAAAGGGCACAAAAAAAATAGCTCTTTTCTCTCCTAAATTTTATCTGCTGTTGAAGGCTAAAAAGCATTTATTTGTTGATCCATCCAAGACAAACGATTATCTAAATAGTTTTTTAATTCCTCAATCGATTGGTTATAATCAACGGCGATTCCATTCCATCGCTCATAATTTCTTTCAATTGCACCATTCTCGACTAAATAGTCTGCGGTAGATTGAACAAGTCCTAAAACTGTTGAAGTTGACAATTGATTTGATCGCAATGCTTGCCAGCGCAATTTAAGTCGCTGCTGAAAAACAGGATCTTGTAATAAACGTGGCCACCAAAAAGGCACCATCCATGCATCCCGATCAACATGATTATTATAGTTAGCGATCCAATCTGTGAAGGGAACTCGATCTTGACGATTATACCCTATGTTTAAATCCCATATAGGCCCCATTTTTAACTTAGTATCTCTATCCTTATGCAAATAGGTACTAATGCGATAGCCATCAATATTTCCTGTAATTTCATTGATAATAAAGAAGTCGACAAAACTATCTAAATCAATATACTCAGTATAGCTGCGCTGATCTGAAGTGAAATCGTCTTGCAATAATGCTGTTTCAAAATCGTGAATATAGGTTTGAATGTATTGCTTTTGTGCAGTAGTAATTTCGTCACTTTTAGGATACTCGTACAAGAAATAGGTTTCTAAAAATTGCCCCGAATGATACGGTGGATCAAAAGCTGGGGTAGTAAGAATATTACCGTAAATATCATAATTAGAGCGGAAACTAATCCCTTCAGAATAACGCGCATCGTCTGCCCAGTTGTCATAATAATAGGCTAAGGGTTCGTTAGGCGCTACATCTCCCCCAGAGGTCTTATCAATTTTGAGAATGTACCCACCAGAAACATTGGGCAATTCATTATCTGCTGCAGTCATTTTTGCAATATCAATACGATCATTATCTCGCTTTAATTTCTCCATAAAGACATAAGTCCCCATATAATTCTGGTTAATCTCAACTTCGACAAATTTTGACCGACTCGCATAGCGCCCCATGGAACGATACATTTCATACCCTATATAATGATGCATTAAAGTAGGATCAAAAAGGGTATTGTTTGAAGATCTAAACACATGCCCATTTAAAATCCAGTCTTCCTCTTCTGGAAAACCTAAAATACTTTCATTCACATCTTGATTATTTTCATCCCAGGTTTCGATACCATAGGATTTTTTATCCGATAAGCGAAAAGAAGTTGAACCGCGATATTCAATCCCAATAGGGGAACTAAACCTTAAACTTTGATTTTCAAAAACTGCCATATCTCCGGGCACCTTTGGTTCGTTTTCAATAGAAACATCTGTTGTAATCCTGATATAAGGAAGTGCGCCAGTGTCTAAATCTGGCGGTGTCGCAAGGCTAGGGTTTGTTGCTGGATCCTTTGCGCAAGAAAGCAATAGAACTAAAAACAACAAGACAGATAAAAATGGTACAGAAATCTTCATTAACAAAGGCTACTAATTAAACTTAAATTTGAATTATTAAAGTAATATCTTTATGTTAAATTACACGCATGTTTCAATTTATTTCTTCGATAGAATTTGACTGGCTTAGCGCTTTAAGTCGATTTAGTGTCAACCTACTCTTTATAGGGATAATGATATTGCTCACTGCGAGGCATATCTCATTACGTCGTTTTTCCTTTACCTTTTTGATGATTAGCTTAATTGTATATTTTTTATGCTATACCCTCAAGAATTTCGATCTAAACCTAGGGATGGCACTAGGTCTATTTGCCATCTTTGGAATCATTCGATATAGAACAGAACCCTTGCAAACAGAAGAAATGACCTATCTTTTTGTAACCATTGGCATGGCTGTGATTAACGCCTTATCAGACGAATTTCTCAACCTTTTTGAATTAATGATCCTCAATGCAATGGTATTAGCGACTATTGTGTTTGGAGAATTCTTTTTGATGAAATTAGCTTATAATGGCAAGAACCACCCTTTAGAAGAAGACATCAATAGGAGAATCGCCCTGCACCTTCCCTATCAAGTAAAAGACTTAAAAACAAAAATTGACGCTGAAATCAAACAGCAATCAATTAACCTAGGCGTTGAAATTAAGAACCATAAGATCATAAAGATCGATCAAACGCTTAATGTCGTTGTGGTCCATTTATACTATTAATTACATGAAAAAACAGTCGTTAAGCCTGCTGCTATTTTTGCTAGGTTCACTTACTATACTAGCACAAGAAAGCGAGATTAAATCTTGGTCTGCAATTGAATACAGTTTAGATTTCAACAAAAAATGGTCACTAGACATCAGTCAGCACCTGCGCCTTAAAGAAGATCTGTCTGTTATAGATACTTATATCACCCAAACAGAAGTTTATTTTAAACCCGCAAAACGCTGGAAGATAGCAGCTCAAATGCGCTATTATTATCGCAATGACAACAAAGGAGGCATTCAAGGCTTTGAAAACATGTTTCGTTATCGCTTAGGGGTAGAAAAGAAATTCAAGCTAGATGCTGGAAACTTAGAACTTAGAGCGGCATATCAAAATCGAACTTCGCTTGACCGTGAAAACAGAACTAAAAAGGCCTTGCGCTTTAGACCTTTATTTGAATGGAAAATCAAAAACTGGTCTTATGATCCTAAGTTTTATTTTGAATACATTAAAGAATTAGAAGGAGATGAGCAGCAGTCTTACCGCTTTGGGGTCGGGAGTAAAATCAAATTCTCTGATACCCAAGGGCTATCTGTACGCTATTTTTATCAAAAAGCTACTTATGTCCTTAAACAAGATGCTTTTACACATGTGATCTCTTTAAAATACGCCCTTAAACAGGCCAAAAAGAAAGAGAAAAAAGAAGACCAATAAACGACCTTATTCTACTCACCAGACTGACTTCTTTCTTAAACTGACAAAAACTTTTGTAGTTTTAGCAGTATAAAATTTTTTAGATGAAGAAGTCTCTTACTTTCCTATGGGTGTTGTTTTTCACCCTTTCGCTGCAAGCGCAAAAAAAGAAAAAAGAAAACAGCTTAAAACCCATTGACTCTTTGACCAAAGAAATGGTGGCTAAAAAGGGTTTGATCACAACTTATCTCGATGAGGAGAACAAATTGTATTTTGAGTTATCAAACGACCTTTTAGAAAAAGAATTACTTGTTGTAACGCGCTTTGCACAATTACCAGCAAACTATTCTGCCTACCTCAATGCAGGGTCAAAAACCGCTCAACAGATTATTCGCTTTGAAAAAAAGGGAAAGAAAATACTTATCAAACAAGAGAGTTATAACAATATCGCTAGCGCGCAAGAAGACCCGATTGCCATTAGTGTAGAAGAGAACAACTTTGCGCCTATCCTAGCCGCTTTTGACATTAAAAATAAGGAGACAGATCGCTTCTTGATTGATGTAACGAATCACTTTATGGCAGACTCTCCCGGTTTTAATATTATCCGAAAAGGAGATAAAGACCGCTATAAGATTGGTGGAGTTGACAAAAACCGAAGCAGTATAGACAGCGCGAATAGCTTTCCAAAAAACACCGAGATTAGACATACCCTAACCTTTAAAGTCAACAAGCCTCCTAGAGCAAATCGCGCTAAAACTTTTAGCTTTCAAATCAATCACTCTTTTATTGCCTTACCAGAAGACCCCATGCCGATTCGATATGAGGATGAACGTGTAGGCTGGTTTAGCTTATCTAAAATTGATTATAGCTCAGCGGCTTTAAAATCTGATGAGTACAGTATTGTACGCCGGTGGAGACTCGAGCCCAAAGACAAAGCGGCTTATCTCAACGGAAAATTAGTAGAGCCCATTAAACCCATAGTATATTACCTCGATCCCGCTACCCCATTAAAATGGAGAAAGTATTTTAAACAAGGAATCGAAGACTGGAACAGCGCTTTTGAAAAAGCAGGTTTTAAAAATGCCATCCTGGCAAAAGATCCCCCATCAAAAGAAGAAGATCCAGACTTTAGTCCAGAAGACGTGCGTTATTCAACCGTGCGCTATGTCGCTTCTACCACGCGTAATGCAACGGGGCCAAGTGTTTCTGATCCACGCACAGGAGAAATTCTAGAGAGTGATATTATTTGGTACCACAACCACCTGCGCTCTTACCGCAATCGCTACCTATTAGAAACTGGTGCGGCAAACCCAAAAGCACGCTCCCTCAATACTCCTGAAGAAGAAATCGGGGAAATGATGCGCCGGGTTATCTCCCATGAAATAGGTCATGCCTTAGGTTTACCTCATAATATGAAAGCTAGTAGTGCTTATGCTGTCGACTCTTTGCGCTCTGGATCATTTACCCAAAAATATGGGATTGCAACCACCATTATGGACTATGCCCGCTATAATTATATCGCACAACCAGGTGATGAAAACATTCGATTTGTACGTCAACTAGGGCCTTATGATGACTATGCCATCGAATGGGGATATCGTTATTATGGGCTTTCGCCAAAGGCGGAACAAAGCCAACTAAAAGCTATGGTAGATGCAAAATCCCTCGATCCCATGTATATGTTCGGCGGAAGAGGAAATGACCCTAATTCACAAACAGAAAACATCGGCGATGATCCCATTAAAGCAAGTAGCTATGGATTAAGTAATTTAAAAATTGTCGCTAAAAACTTAATGGAATGGACCTTGTCCCCTAATGACACCTATAACGATTTATCAGAATTATATGGGGAAATGATCGGTGTATATCGCCGCTATGTGTATCATGTGCATAGCATGATAGGCGGAGTGTATCAAACCAGGCACCATACAAATCAAACCAATACAGTAACCTATCAAAATGTTGAACGTGCAAAACAACTGGCAGCGCTTGACTTTTTAAGGTCAAATCTATGGCAGACCCAAAACTGGTTAATGGACAACCGCATCATCTCTGAAATCAAAGGAGAAGGGGGTTTAATGACCTTACAAAACCTTCAGCGGTCTGCATTAAACAGATTGTTGAATGTAAAAAGATTAAATCGCATGTTATCTGCAAATGCTACCCTAATGGGGCAGGGTATGGAAGCTTCAGAACTTCTTAATCATCTGTATGCAGACTTAATGACAACGCCTAAAAACTTAGATCTATCCCAAAAAAGTCTACAAATCCATTTTGCAAATCAGCTTATCGCATTATTAAAAGAACAGAAACTAAACCCTGTTATAAAAGCAGATATCAAAGCCCTTCTAAGTAAAATCGAAAAGCTAGCGAAAAAGAAAAGTAAAACAGCTCAACAAGGCAATAAGAACCACTTTAATTATTTGAAAGAAGTTGCTCAAGCTGAACAAGACTAAAAGAGAGCGTCGATAATATCAAAGGCTGTTTCGGCCATTTTATTCCCTTTTTCATCTAAGAGTGGGTTGATCTCGCAAACTTCGAGACAACTCACTTTTTCTGATGCGATAAAGCCTTTGATCAATGCGATAATTTCCTCAGGGTCAAAGCCTTTAGAAACTGGTGTTCCAGTTCCTTTTGAAATCAAATCACAATCGAGACTATCCACATCAAAGGTGATATAAATCAGGTCGACATCAGCCAGTTTTTCAAGTGCTTCTGCAACACAAGTTTGAATTGTTCGATGGCGGACTTCATGCACTGGATAAGCGCGAATATTGTGTTCCTCAATGCTGCGATCTTCTGCTTCTTCTGTAGAACGCAAGCCAAAGTAAATCAAATGCTCTGGTTTTAATTTGGGAGCTTCCCCTCCTAGGGCTTTAATTTGATTCCAGCTTTCTTTGGTTTGATCATGGATGGTATTGATAGCATATTTTTCATTATCGTGCCCTAATGCAGCGGCTAATGGCATCCCGTGAACATTTCCAGAGGGAGAGCTTAAAGGGGTGTGTAAATCTGCATGTGCATCAATCCATATCGCCCCAATTGTTTTTTCTGGAAATGCGGTTTTAATCCCCGCTAAAGTCCCTAAAGCAGAAGAGTGATCCCCAGAAATTACGAGGGGAAAATGCTTTTGTTGTAAGACCATCGCGGTTACTTCGCAAACCCGTTTACATTGTTCTGCAACAAAATTGATTCGCTTAGCAAAGGTATTATTCACCTTGTCATAAATGGTTTCATTATGGGTCGGAACATCGATAAAAGGGTGGCGATTAAAAAAATCGTTTTCTCGATTAATAGCTGCAATCTCAAGCGCATCAATCCCCATATCTGAACCACGGGTCCCTGCACCGATATCAGATCTATTCTTAATGATTTTTAAACGATGACTCATGCTATATTTTTTTTGAAAAGTACAGATTAATTTGAAAATCTGTCCTTTCATCCCCTCAATATTTTACGCGATTTTTTATCTTTGGGCAAAACTAAAATTATGCAGATTTCTAATCTTTTTTCTTCGGGCTTTAAACAGCGAAACCGCGATCACTTTGCTGCCATTGTTCGTGTAGCACTTTCAGACGGAATTATAACCGATGAAGAAAAGGCTTTTATCAATCGCACTGCGATTAACCTCGAAATTGAAGAAGCCGAAGTAGCAGAAATCATGGCTAATCCTGATCAATACCCCATCAATCCACCCGCAAATGAACAAAGACGTTTAGAGCGATTATATGATCTAACTCGCATGGTATATGCCGATCATATTGCAGATGAGGGTGAAATTCAATTGCTCAATCGTTTAGTGATAGGCTTAGGTTTCCCTACAGATGAATCAAATGCTATCGCTGATAAAGCCCTAGCCCTTGTTGCAGATGGGAGAGATGAAGACGAGTTCATCGCAGCATTTTAATCCAGTACTTCCTTTACTTTAATTATAATCGCTTGACCAAATAAGCACAAACCGCTATTGGTGACTACCAGCGCTATGGTTCCAGCTAGTACCCAGTTAGTGGACTGGTTGTATTTTAGAATTATTGCTTCCCCTAATAAGGAGAGACCAAAACCAAAGAAGAGTAATCCACCTACTGCATAAAGCAGCCATTTTTGTTTTGCTGTCATTACTTTTTTCAAGAAAGATAGCCCTTTAGTCTAAATAGTAAAAGTCGCTAAAAGAATAATTGATCTCATCATCGGCGAATTTATAATCCATATCAAAATAGATAGAATAAGGAAAACCAAAGGTGCCATCATAAAAGATACGCGCTTCATCTGGCTGTTCTTGCAAGCGCTCTTCGATATAATCAAAAGCTTCATCTATGGTCAAAAAATCATTGGGGTAGGCTTCTACAAAAGGATCGCCATTGACGGCTACTAGACGATTGTCCTCTATCCGCATGACTTTAGGAACAGTATATTCTCTAGAACAAAAACAAGTGATTTGCTGGGTGATTTCATAATCTATAATAGCTTGATCATACCACAACGCCCTAAATTCGTCTAGGCGTTCTAACTCGGCAACAATCATAGGATCTTTTTCACACCCCATGAAAAGTAGTCCACAGCATAAAAGGAAATAATTTTTCATGCCAAGTTCAAAACAAGAAGCATGCCGTTTACTTTTTGTAATACTTCTTGTAAGGGAAATAGGAGACTAAGCCTAAGACCGCAACAAAAGCAACGGAGTAGTACACAAAGTTAGGGGTAATGATTTTCTCTCCGCTGGCATAAGAATGCAAGCCAGAAAGGTAAAAGTTCACCCCAAAATAAGTCATCATAATACTCCCAAAGGCAACGACACTCGCCAGGTTAAACAACCAGCGACCGCGTAAACCAGGGATCAAACGCATATGGATCACAAAGGCATAAATCATAATGGAAATCAGCGCCCAAGTCTCTTTTGGGTCCCAGCCCCAATAGCGTCCCCAGCTTTCGTTGGCCCACATCCCTCCTAAAAAGTTTCCTATGGTCAACATGATTAAACCTACAGTGAGAGACAATTCATTGATAATGGTCAATTCCTGGATATTTAAATCCATTTTAAGTTTGTTCTTCGCAGTAGTCGCCAACATTAAAAAGAGGGCAATAATCCCTATAATCATACTCAAGGCAAAAGGACCATAACTTCCCACAATCACTGCAACATGGATCATTAACCAGTAACTATCTAAAACGGGTTGTAGGTTGGCTATCGACGGATCCATCCAGTTCCAGTGGGCAATCATCAAAATCATAGAAGCCACAAAGGTGGTCGCAGCAAGGGTCAAATTGGACTTACGTCCAAAGAGAATCCCGAACAATACCGTAGCCCAAGCCACATAAATCATCGACTCATAAGCATCACTCCATGGAGCGTGACCAGAGATAAACCAGCGGGCTGCAAGACCTGCGGTATGCAAGGCAAACAGGGCAAAAGTTGCGCCTTTAAAAAAGGTAATTAAGGCGCGAATGATTTTTCCATCCCGGAAAATCTGTACAATTAAAAACACAAAAAAGAAAAAGCCTACATAGAGATACCAACTAAATAGCTTTTTAAAAACATCGTATTTATTGTAGGTGATTTCAGCATTGATACGGTCCTGGCTAGGCAATACTTTTGCGCCATAGCGCTGTTGAAAGCCTTTTAAACTTTCTAACAACTCCCCTGCTTCTGTATAGTCATTGGTACTTTTTGCCATGCGCATCGAGCGAAAATACAAGGGCAATACATTGTTTACGTAAAGCGAATCGGTACCGCTAAAATTAGCCTCTTCTAACTCTGGAAAAGACACCCATTTATTATTTTCATCTTCTGGGATAGGGAAAACACGTAACACCTTTCCTTCTAGGGCAGAATAAAGCAGGTTGACTCTTTTATCTACCTCAATAAAATCTTTTTGAAACTGATTGGGGATTCCTGCGCGATAAGCTTCCTCCAGTTGGGTGGCAATCTTATAATTTCCCTCTTGATCAAAGAAAGAAATTAACGGCGCGTATTTGGCCTCCTTTTCTACCCCAGTAATCGCACGAATTGAATCATTTCCACGCTTTAAGTAGATAATCGGAATGTTATACCAAATCGCAGGTCCGTTTAGAATCGATAATAATACCTGATCAGAGTTTAAACCTTGATAAGTATCCGACTTGCTTACTTTTCGCAACAATTCAGACGAGAAAGTATTGG
>JBELLO010000045.1:0-11176 GCA_042096495.1 Candidatus Arcticimaribacter sp. | reverse complement strand
AATGAAAATGCCCAGGCATTAGCAGCATACTTGTCTACGCATCCAGCCATTACAGCAGTCCACTACCCGGGCCTAGAAAGTCATCCTGATCACGCTTTGGCAAAACGACAAATGCATGGCTTTACGGGAATGATGTCTTTTGAGATAAAGCCAGGGTTTAACCGTATCGCTTTTGAAAAAGCCCTACAACTCATTCAACCTGTGGTAAGTTTAGCAGGGGTAGAAAGCACCATTACTATTCCGGCGATTACATCGCATAAACTCTTGACCCCAGAAGGAAGAGCAAAGCAAGGAATCACAGATCAATTGGTTAGATTCTCTGTGGGAATAGAGCATGTAGAAGATTTAAAGAATGACTTGAACCAAGCCTTAGAAAAAGCGACCCATGAAAGTTGATATTCTTGCTTTTGGAGCACATCCAGACGATGTGGAATTGGGTTGTGGAGGTAGCATCGCTAAAGCCACAAGTCAAGGAAAATCAGTTGGTGTAATTGATTTAACTAGGGGAGAACTAGGCACTAGAGGCTCTGCCGAAATACGCGATCAGGAGGCGGCTAAAGCAGCCAAAGTACTACAGCTATCTTTTCGGAAAAACCTCGCTTTTCGCGATGGTTTTTTTGTAAACGACGAAGCCCATCAATTGGCTGTTATCCAAATGATTCGCCTTCATCAACCAAAGGTTGTTTTATGCAATGCTATAGAAGACCGTCACATCGATCACGCAAAGGGAAGTAAGCTAGTAAGTGATGCTTGTTTTTTATCGGGATTAAAAAAGATCGTGACAAAAGACGAAGCTGGAAACATACAAGACCCTTGGCGCCCAGCCCATGTTTATCACTATATTCAATGGAAGGAAATTGCGCCAGCTTTTGTGGTCGATATTTCAAATCATCTGGAAACAAAAATGGAGGCGATCCATGCATATTCTAGTCAGTTTTATGATGCTAAAAGCGATGAACCCACTACGCCAATAAGCAGTAAAAACTTTTTAGAAAGTGTGCGGTATAGAGCGCAAAACCTAGGCCGCCTCTCTGGAGTCGCTGCTGCAGAAGGTTTTACAGTAGAACGCACCCCTTTGATTCAAGACTTTGATGATATCGCTTAGGCCTTTTTTTTCTCCTTCATAAAAACATTAGTCTCAAGCTTTGAAAGGAAGAAAAAAATAGCTTAAATTTGCCGCTCAAACGGTGGTTGTAGCTCAGTTGGTTAGAGCGCCTGATTGTGGTTCAGGAGGTCGTCGGTTCGAGACCGATCTTCCACCCTTATAAGGGAGTCGAAAGACTCCCTTTTTTTGTTTATTGGGGAAACTTACTCCATTTTTAATATCTTTTATTCGATGAAAAAACTCCTTCAACTACTACTTTTTATTCCGCTAATATCTTTAGGGCAATCTTTTGAATTAACCAATGGTCAAAGTATGTGTATGATTGGGAAAGGACAGGGACAAGATGCCACAATAAACCCTTATGCTGATGAAGATTATTCCTATGCTCTAATAGAAAATATTGGTTCGGTTGAATTTCAGATTAGAATAGAATCAAAAGAAAAAAGGATAAAACAGTTTCCTATAAAACCGAGTGATCTGGTTGTGATTAAGCTATACAGAAATAACATTTTATATTTTGATGCTTTAACATTAGAAAAAGCGGAGGCAAAAATAAAGTATACCTTAGACGAGAGTGAGCTTCCACCACCTCCACCACCTGTAAATAGATCTTAAATCATAAGCATATCTATTCTTTCGATTCAGGTGTTTCTAAATCTCACTGATAGTTTAGTCTTCCTTTAAAGAAAGAGTTTTCCCTTGCAGATTGTGCTTGCTAATTGATCTTAAACGTTTGAACAAATCTTAGGCGCTAGTATGCCCAAAGAATAAAGGTGTAATCTTTTATTCTTTACATATTATAAACACCCCCATTGATATCTAGTGTAGCGCCGTTAATAAATCCATCGTATTCAGAAGCTAGATATAAAACAGCTCTTGCGACATCATTTGCCTCTCCTGCACGCTTAATGGGGATACCTGCTGTGGTTTCTGCTGCAGATTCTTTAGTGGTATGGGTATTGTGAAATGCTGTTCCTAAAATCAATCCTGGAGCGACTGCATTGACCCGAATTCCTTTGGGACCTAGTTCAGATGCTAGAGCTCGTGTATATGTTAAGATTGCTCCTTTACTTGTTGAATAAGCGAGAGATCCAGGATGCCCCCCTTTACGGCCAGCTAAGGAAGCTAAATTAACAATACTGCTATTTTCGTTTTTTGCGAGATGAGGTGCAGCTGCTCTTGTGACAAAGAGCATAGAAGTAAGGTTGATGTCCATTACCTTGTGCCAGAACGCTGATTCCATTTCATCTAATAATTTGCGCGCGACCAAAGAGCCTGCATTGTTGATTAAGATATCTAATCCTCCTAATGCTTCTATCGTTTTTTCTACTAATGCATTGGCTTCTTCTTCTTGTGTTAGGTCTGCTTTGACAATAACAGCCTTTTGGCCTTTGTTAACCGCGTATTCTTTCAATTCTTTTGCTCGTTCTGCGCTCGAAAAATAATGAATAGCCACATGAGCACCACTATCGATAAAGTGTTGGGTAATGGCTTCACCTATTCCTTGCGCTCCAGCGGTAATGAGAATGTTTTTATTTTTTAATTTCGTTTGGTCCATTTTGTCTGTATTTCAATCAATTAATTTCCTTAGGGGCTTTTAATCCTTTTGTTTTTCTAGGGATAAAAATACTTATTTAGCCTAGGCTGATAAATTTTTTGCAAAAAAAACATTTCTTTTAGTTACTCCTATGTGGGGGTACAATTTGTTCTAAAGAAATGAAAGCTCTTATATTTTCAATCTAACCTATTCGAAAAACTTTTAGTCCATGAAATTGAACTAGAAAAAGGAATTTAAGGATTGTTATGTTCCGTTATAACTTTCTTTTTTTATTTACGTGCTTAATTGACTTAAACTTGGGCATGTTTGTTTAACTTTAATATTAACCATAATATTCAACGCAAATGAAAGCCTTTAAAAGTTCAGAAAAGATATATTTAAACCATAGTGTTAGTGAAGTTTGGGCAACGGTATCTTCAAAAAATGCATTAGAACTGTATCATCCTTTTTGTTTAAAAAACGATCCAATAGAACATGAGAAAAAAGATGCGTTAATTTATCTCAATGGATTGACCTATATCAGGGAATTTACCGCCTGGACACCCAATCAAGGCTTTGAATTATTCATTGGTAAAAAGAATGGTAAACAGTCAAAAGTTATATGGGAGTTAAAACCCATATATAATGGATGTGAAATTAGTATCACTATTTTTCCCTATCGGTCAAATAAAATAAACAAGCTGCTATATCCTTTTGTGAACTTTTTTATGATCAAACCAAAATTAAAAAAGTACTTGCAGTCTGTCTTAAATGGCTTAAAATATCACCTCGATCACAAGTTGAAAGTAGAGAAAAATCAGTTTGGGAAACACCCCTGGTTCTCCTAATACATAAAAAAGGTTACTGTTTAAACACCTTTATCAGGTAATAAACTCCTAATAAGGATAAGCCAATAATTAATAAAGGCCCTGCACCTTGCCATGACATTATCTTAAAAAGGCAGCCAAAAATTCCAATTGAAAATCCCAAATATTTTACTCTTTCCATTTAATCTTGGGTTTTGATAATAATAACCCCAGCCCTTCCTACTTGTCCATACTTATTTGTTTCAGACATGCTGTTTAGGATTTTAACTTCTCTAATTTGTGGAGCCATTTGAAGAGATGACATGGGAGGATAATCATATTGCGATCCGTCAATTACCCATAAGGGGAATTTTCTTCCAGTATTAAAAGAATCTGCAGATCTTAAAATAGGATAGCCTCCTTCTTGTCGCCCGCCTGGGATAAAATAACGCAAGGCAAGAAACCAGGTTTGGGCGGTTTCATCTATTCCGTATTCATTTAAGCCTTGTTTCGCGAATTCTGCAATTTCTTTTTTGCGTTTTTCTGCTCTAATAAGCTTTCTTATTTCTTTTCTTGATAGTTCTTTTGCCTCAATGGTTTCTTGACCAAATGCATTGAATGCAAAAAGTAATAATAGTGGGAGTAGTATTCTTTTCATCGTTTAAATGTACAAAACTATATTTCATTTAAAGGAGTATATTGTGCTAACCAACGATTATTAATTGACGCTTAAATTAGATTAAATGAGAAAGTATTTTATTGCAGCCTTGTTGTTAGTAGGGCAGTTAGGGATAGCGCAGGACGTCACTACCTATTATTTGATTAGACATGCAGAAAAAGAACGTGCAGATCCATCCAATCGAGATCCACATCTTACTGGGGTAGGCCAAGAGCGAGCAGAGAACTGGCAAAAGGTCTTTAAGGCAGTTCCTTTAAATATTGTATATTCAACGACATATCATCGCACCAGAGAAACAGCTTTGCCTACTGCTATAGCAAAACAATTAACGGTGGAGATCTATGATGCACGGGATTTATACAATACTTCCTTTAAAGAAAAGACGAAAGGGAAAACGGTTTTGGTCGTTGGACATAGCAATACTACACCCGCTCTTGCAAATAAGATCTTAGGGAGAGAGAAGTATCCACAAATCGACGATCATACAAATGGCAATTTGTACATTCTACAAGTCACTCCGCAAGGAGTAACAAGTCAGTTGCTTTCTATAGAATAAGTGACGAAACTTTGATAATTATGAAAAAAGTCTTTCAACGGATTGGGGTTTATTTTCCTTTTGTAGTGTGTGTACTCTTTTTAGTTCTGTATTCCCCATGGCAGGAATTTATATGGTGGAATATAGGGGTCCAGTTTTTAATTTTTGTCTGTTGTGCCTGTATTCCGGCCTATTTAACCCAAAGAATGTCTTATGTTGATATTGCATGGCCCTGGGGTTTAGTTGCCATTGGGCTTCTCGTTTTGTTCTTAGGTGAAGGGTACTGGTTGAGAAAAAGTATTGTAGCTGGAATGTACTTATTTTCTGGCTTGAGAATGGGAGTTGGCGCTTTAATTCTATGGAAAAAAGGACATTTAGATCACGAATTGCCCCGCTATCAATTCCAACGAAAGCGATGGAAGAAAATGGGGTATACCAATGAGGCTTTTTCGATTCAATATGAAATCATGATTCAATGTTTAGCGAATATGAGTTTTTTATCGCTCCCCGCCTTATTGCATTTTAATACTACGGCTTCAAGTTTTAATGCTTTAGAAATAATTGCTTTTCTGCTTTATGTGCTTTTTGTCTCCTTAGAGCATTTAGCTGATATGCAAAAGCAAAAGTTTTTACGCCAAGCCAGGAAGGAAAATAAAAAGCGTCAGGTTTGCAGCATAGGGCTTTGGCGATATAGTCGCCATCCTAATTATTTTTTTGAGTGGATGGTATGGAATGCGATGCTTCTTTCTACGCTAGTCGCTTTGTATCAATTCTATTTAAACCAAGAAGGAGTACTCTGGGTTGGGGTAGGGGCTGCACTGTTGTACACCTCTAGGCTTATGTATGCTACTTTAGTTTATTATACCGGGGTGATTCCATCGGAGTATTATTCTATGCAAAAGCGACCAGATTATAAGGCATACCGAAGCAAAACAGCAATGTTTTTTCCTTCTCACCCAAAAGATTGATTTTTTTCGTAGCTTTAAGCTTAACCATAAATCAATTTAACATGAAAAATTTAATTAGTAGTTTGTTGTGTCTTTTTTTAACAGCAGTTTCTTTTGCAAATGACACTGAAACAGAATTTGAAAAACTCAAGTCCTTAGAAGGAAAATGGATGGGAATGCTTGAAAGAACAGATGGAACATCTGATTTTCTAAACGTTGAATACAGTATTACTTCAAATGGAAGTGCCTTACTCGAGGAAAGCAATACTGGAGGGGTTGAAATGTTGAGCATATTCAATGCTCAAAACAATCAATTGTTAGTTACCCATTATTGCGGTTTGCAAAACAAGCCAGTTGCTGTATTAAAAAGTGAGGAGAACGGAACATTCTATTTTACCACTGATCAAGACATGAGCGGTTTAGATAGCGCTAAAGAAGCTTTTGTGGGCTATTGGAAACTTGTGCTCGTTGATGATGAAACATTGCAGTATGAGTACAATATTATTGGCCCAAAAGGCGAAGCTTTTACTGCCAAAGCAGAATTGAAGCGAGTGGGATAATTATCTTAAAGTAATAAAAAAGAGGTCGTAAATGACCTCTTTTTTTATGGATTAAAATGGATTAATTGTCATAGGCTCCTTCTGGTGCTGGGGCCCACATGCCTAGAATAAGCATCACTGCGATGAGTATCCAAAAAATCATTGTCGGAACATCTGGCGTATTGGCGACATAGGGAGAAGTTGGACTACCCATAAATTCAATCCAGTTTTCGCTAGCTGCTGAAATTTCTACCCCTTTAGCTTTTAGCTCATTTAAGCGAAAAGCCATATCATTTTGGGTACCTAAAAGAAAGGAGCCAACTGTCCATCCAAAGTTGACAGTCATCAGTCCAAAAATAGTGGTCAAGGCTTTTCCGTAAACAGGCATATTGACCTCTCTTGCTCTTCTAATGAGATAAAAATTTAAGCATACTAGAATAGTAACGACTAAAAGATAAGCTGCATTTTGTTGAAATGAGCTCTGTGCATTTTGTAAAATTTCAAATTCATTCATATTAAATTAGTTTATGGTTATATTCCTAAGTTACTATAAATGTGGGGAATAAAAAAATCCCCTGGATAAACCAGAGGATTTAAGTACATTTTATTTTCTATAATTAGAAGGAAATTCCAAAGCCAAAGTTACCCACTAAAAGACCGTTTGTTCCTAAACCAGGAATGGTAGGAACTTCAAAAGTGTCGGTGTCTGTTTGACTACCACCAATTTCTGTCAAAGTAACCGTGATTTCTTCTGGAACATCACTGGTAAAGCCGTATCCAACTTCAAAACGGAAATAAAATCTTCCTCCGGTTTTAATCCCAAATTTTAGATTGGTTGATTTAATATCTAAGCCCGTAGACCCTTTTCCTTGTGCACCACCGTCTAGGTTTTCATAAAAGGTCAAGTCGGTAGATAAGTTTCCAAAACCAATACCAGCGTAAGCCCCTTTTCCTTTGTTGCCAAAATAAACATTGGTTCCAAATTCTGTATAGCTTAAACCGATTTCAGTCTCTGCGTCATTTACATCAAAGCCGCTAAAGTCTGCATAAGGAGCAATACGATTGTCTAATAGTGGTGTAACTCCTTCTATAGAGAGTCCAGCAATATTTGGGACCCCAATTTTAAGTCCTACAGAAAAACGTTTAATGCTTGGTGCTAATGAATCGAGCGTTTCTTCTTGCAGTTCTGTTGCTTCTTGTTGTACGCTTTCTTGTGCAACTACTATCGTTGCAAATGCCATAAAAATAGTTAGCAATAATTTTTTCATGATATAGATAGTTTAAATTATTGTTGTTTTTATTTTCCTGCTTTATCAACCACAATACGGTCTTCGCGATTAGCTAATTCCCAAGCGGTGTAAAACACAAGCTGTGCGCGTTGTGCTAAAAGATCGTATTCGATTTTCTCCACAGTATCTGTTGGTTTGTGATAGTCTGCGTGCGTTCCATTAAAATAAAAGATCACAGGGATATTGTTTTTAGCAAAGTTGTAGTGATCACTTCTAAAGTAGAAACGGTTTGGATCATCTGCAGCGTTATAGGTATAGTCTAATTCCATTTTAACGGTTGCCGCATTAGCTTGTTCAGAGATTTCGTGTAATTCAGTACTTAAGCGATCTGTACCGATTAAGTAGACATAATTGCGATTTTCACTTTCTCTCTTTGGGTCGGTACGACCTACCATATCAATGTTAAGGTTAGCGACTGTATTAGCGAGCGGGTAGAGTGGGTTGTCGGTATAATAACGTGAACCTAACAAACCTTTTTCTTCTCCAGAAACATGAAGAAAGATGATGGAGCGTTCTGGGCCATTGCCTTCTGCAGCGGCAGTTTGAAAAGCTTCAGCGATTTCGAGTAGGGCAACAGTTCCTGATCCATCGTCGTCAGCACCGTTGTAAATTTCCCCATTTTTAATTCCTTCGTGATCGAGGTGAGAAGAGATAACGATATATTCTTCTGGTTTTGATTTTCCTTCAATAATGGCAACAACATTTTCTGTTGCAACGGCTTGTCCTTTAATGGTTAATTCCATGGCTTGGAAATAATCTTCGGTACCTTGAGCAGCTTTAATATTTCTTTTTTGGTAGAACTCGCGTAGAAAAGTTACGGCTCTTTTTTGTCCTAAGGTTCCCGTTTCTCTTCCCTGAAAATAATCAGATGCATATACATAGAGCAGTTCTTTAAGGTCTTGTTGATCAATTGTTTCTGCATAGGTTTGAGCAGTTTCCATTTGGGCGAAGCCTAAATGAGCACTAATAAGGCAAAGGGCTAAAGTGATTTTTTTCATGGGTAAATATTAAATTAAAACAGTAGAGGTTAATCGAGCTAAGATCCCGTCCCACAATTTGATTCTCATCTCTAGCGCAGTTTTAGCTGCAGCGATGGCTTCACTTATTTTTTGTGGATCTCCTTGACAGAGTTCTTCAATCATTTGAAGTGCCATGGGGCCGTGTTCATCTCCATCAACTTCTATATGACGGTCAAGATAATAAATAAGATGCTTAAGCGGGACACCTTCTTTGCGAAGATTTTTCACCATGGCAATAAACATATCTGGAATAAGGTCCTCTCTCCCAAAGGTAAATACCGCAGCAATAACATGAATTTTGTTTGTTGCGATTGTTGAGAAAGTGAATTGGATGAATTCTTTGACAAAAGGAGTTAAGTCCTGAGCAGCAATAATTGCATCAATCGAATGTCCTTTTGAGAGGTCTTCTATTAGATTTTGTATGCTTGATATATCTGCTCCAGCTTCTTGCATGGCTTGCACATACATCTCAAAGTGACTCATGATCTCCCCGTCTTTATTGAGGTCGGTTTCTTCTCCCCAAACAATCTCATTGATCAATCTTCCCGCTGTAGGGTATTTAGAAGGAACCCAAGGAATTTGCGTTGTGGTTAATTCGATTTGTAATTTCTTGACCAAAGACATAAAATCCCAGACCGCAAAAACATGTTGTTCCATGAAAATCTGGATGTCTTCAATGGTTTGGATTTTAGTGTAAAGGGGGTGATGGGTTAGCGCTGCTCTAAGCGGAGCTAGTTCTTTTTCAAAATCGTGCATATTCTTCTTCATATAGAGTGCAAATATAATTGGAAACCGGAGATACAAAAAAATAATTCTTTTATATTCACGCTTTTATGGATCAGTTGAGTTCTTTTTTGTTCGCTAGTGTCTTGCTTACGCTTACCCCTGGACCAGATCTGTTGATGGTCATTGCAAAAAGCCTTGAAAAAGGAATTGGCACAGCGCTTTATTTTACGGCTGGATTAATGACCGGTTTATGTGGGCATACCTTGTTTTTAGTCTTGGGTTGGGCACAATTTATAGGGGAGCGGCCAGATATAGTAATGGGGTTTAAGATCGCAGGCTGTGTTTACTTTAGTTATTTAGGGCTAAAATCTATCTACAGTTACTTCAAGAAAGAGAATCAAATGATTTTTGAAAGTACTGCTGATAAAAGTAATTTTAAGCAGGGCTTGATGATGAACTTGTTAAATCCAAAAGTCAGCCTTTTCTTTTGGTTATTTTTTCCAGGGTTTTTATTCTCAGAAAACTGGAGCATAGAGGGACAATATGTTTTTTTAGGGCTACTATTTTTAATTCAAGCTAGTTTTATCTTTTTAATAGTGGCCATCTTTTCTGCTCAGTTTAAACGTTTTTTTAGCCGTTACAGTTTCGGATTGATCAGTGGATTGCTATGGATTATGATCGGAGTTTACTTAGTATTCTCGTAAAGCGTATCTTTGATTATGCAACAAATCGAAATTATTGAATGTCCTCGAGATGCCATGCAAGGGATTAAACAATGGATTCCTACAGCACAAAAAATTCGGTATGGGCAATCATTATTAAAGGTAGGTTTTGATGTTTTAGATATGGGAAGTTTTGTCTCTCCTAAAGCGATTCCTCAAATGCAGGACACTGCAGCCGTACTCGCTGGTCTAGACCGCAGTGAAAGTAAGACAGAGTTGTTGACCATTGTCGCTAACGAACGAGGCGCAATTAGCGCTTGTACAGAACCAGAAGTTGATTGGCTGGGTTATCCATTTTCAATATCTGAAAATTTCCAGATGCGTAACACCCATAAAACCATCGAGGCATCCCAAGTTTTACTCGACCGCTTGCTCAATCTGTGTGAACAAAATAACAAAGGGCTAGTGGTGTATCTCTCTATGGGCTTTGGGAATCCATATGGGGATCCATGGTCGCCAGAGATTGTGGCGCAATGGATTGATGTGCTTTCCGCCAAAGGCGTAAAAATCATTTCACTTTCTGATACAGTGGGATCTGCTTCTGTCTATACAATTGAAAGCTTGTTTTCTGCGATTATTCCGGCTTTTCCCCAGCTTCGAATTGGGGCTCATTTACATGTTAAAGCTGCTGATGCCCTTGAGAAGATTGACCGGGCCTATAAGAGTGGGTGTCGGCGATTTGATGGAGCCATTAAAGGCTATGGTGGCTGCCCTATGGCAAAAGATGAATTGATAGGGAACATGCCCACAGAAAAAATCTTGACCTATTGTACAACCCATAAAATACCCCATCAGCTTAATCCGCTGCATTTTGAAGTAGCCTACAATCAAGCGCTTCAAACTTTTCCTTTATAAGGGATAAGTGTTCTTTATCCTTACATCAAGATTATAGGGAAAGATGCTAATTGTATGCGTGAAATGTTGTAAATTTGGTCGCAACTAATTCTTAAGTAGTTGCCATGAGTATTTCTTCCAATAAATTTGTCGAACAAGGGTTAACATACGATGATGTATTACTTGTTCCTGCTTATTCTGAAACCCTTCCTAGAGAAGTCAATATCACGACTAAGTTTACGCGTAATATTTCCTTAAACATCCCGATTGTATCTGCAGCAATGGATACGGTTACGGAAAGCCAAATGGCCATTGCTATGGCAAGAGAAGGTGGGATAGGCGTATTGCACAAGAACATGACGATTGCCGCTCAAGCAGATAAGGTAAGAATGGTCAAAAGGGCAGAATCTGGAATGATTTTAGATCCAGTAACCTTGA
>JBELLO010000044.1:1784-11908 GCA_042096495.1 Candidatus Arcticimaribacter sp. | reverse complement strand
GAGCACTGGTCTCCAAAACCAGGTGTCGGGAGTTCGAGCCTCTCAACCCGTGCAGTTTAAAAGTATCAAAGATGGCAGCAATTATAAACTATATCAAAGATTCTTTCGAAGAATTGAAGAACAACGTAACCTGGACACCCCGTGCCGAATTACAGCAGTCTGCTGTAGTGGTACTGGTATTTTCCATTTTATTTTCATTGGCCATTTGGGGTGCAGACACTGTTTTGTCTGGTGTAGTGCAATCCTATTTTAACTTGATCAACGGATAAACATGGCAGAAGTAAGTCAAAAAAAATGGTATGTCGTTCGCGCTGTAAGCGGTCAAGAAGCAAAAATCAAAGATTATATTGCTTCTGAGATCAACCGCTTAGGCTATGACAGCTATCTTGAAGATATTCTGGTTCCGACAGAAAAAGTTGTCCAAATTCGCAACGGTAAAAAAATCAATAAAGAAAAGGTTTATTATCCAGGCTATATCATGATTAAAGCCGATCTATCTGGAGAAATTCCTCACGTGATCAAATCTGTCACGAATGTTATTGGATTTTTAGGGGAAACAAAAGGCGGTGAGCCTATCCCTTTACGTACTGCAGAAGTTAATCGCTTACTCGGTAAAGTTGACGAATTAGAATTAAGTAAAGAACATGTAGCAATTCCTTACACAGTAGGGGAAAGCATCAAAGTGATCGATGGACCTTTTAATGGGTTTACCGGGACTATTGAAGAAGTGAACGAAGAAAAACGTAAGCTTCAAGTTATGGTGAAGATTTTCGGAAGAAAAACCCCACTAGAGCTAAGCTACATGCAAGTAGAGAAAATTTAAATGTTACTCATATAAATTGAATTTCCTAGGCTTCCACTCTGGAAATTCGCAAATGTAAATTGAAACAATGGCAAAAGAAGTAGACAAGCTAGTCAAATTACAAGTTAGGGGAGGTGCTGCGAACCCATCGCCACCGGTTGGACCCGCGCTAGGTGCTGCAGGAGTCAATATCATGGAGTTTTGTAAGCAGTTTAATGCTAGAACTCAAGATAAGCCAGGTAAAGTATTACCTGTTGTGATTTCTGTATATAAAGACAAATCATTTGATTTCGTCATTAAGACACCTCCGGCGGCCGTTCAATTGATGGAAGCAGCCAAGGCTAAAAAAGGCTCTGGAGAACCCAACAGAACAAAAGTAGCTTCGGTTACTTGGGATCAAGTACGCACCATTGCAGAAGACAAAATGCAAGATTTAAATGCATTTACAATTGAATCTGCAATGAAAATGGTTGCTGGTACCGCACGTTCTATGGGCTTCACAGTTAAAGGTGAGTCACCCTTTTAATTTTTAAAGAAGAAAAGAAATGGCAAGACTTACAAAAAAGCAAAAAGAAGCACGCGCAAAGGTTGACGCAAAGAAAACCTATTCGCTAGAAGAAGCATCTGCATTAGTAAAAGATTTAACTAATGTGAAATTTGATGCCTCGGTTGATTTAGCAATTCGATTGGGTGTAGACCCTCGTAAAGCGAACCAAATGGTTCGTGGTGTTGTTACCTTACCTCACGGTACTGGAAAGAACGTTCGCGTTCTTGCCCTAGTTACCCCAGATAAGGAGGCAGAAGCCAAAGAGGCAGGCGCTGATCATGTTGGATTAGATGAATACTTACAGAAAATCAAAGACGGCTGGACCGATGTTGATGTGATTGTAACCATGCCCAGTGTAATGGGTAAATTAGGTCCTTTAGGACGTGTATTAGGCCCACGTGGTTTAATGCCTAACCCTAAGACCGGTACAGTGACAATGGACGTCAAAAAAGCGGTTAGCGATGTTAAAGGAGGTAAAATTGATTTCAAAGTGGACAAAACAGGTATCGTTCACGCATCTATTGGAAAAGCATCTTTTGATGCCCTTAAAATCCAAGAAAATGCAGACGAACTGCTTAAGACCATCATGAAGTTAAAACCTTCTACAACCAAAGGGACTTATGTTAAAAGCATTTTTATGTCTTCTACCATGAGCCCAAGTATTTCAATTGACACCAAAATCGCTTAAGATTTTTAAAACGTATTCGAAATGACAAGAGAAGAAAAATCGCAAGTAATTGAAACGCTCACGGCTGAGTTAGCAGACGCTAAAACACTTTATCTAACAGATATTGCTGGATTAGACGCTGCAACAACTTCAGACCTGAGACGAGCTTGTTTTAAGTCCGGCATTCGTCTTTCTGTTGTAAAAAACACCTTGCTTGAAAAAGCAATGGAAGCATCAGATAAAGACTTTGGCGAATTATCTCAAGTATTAAAAGGCAATACTTCCTTAATGTTTTCTGAAACTGGAAACGGACCTGCAAAACTGATCAAAGATTTCCGCAAGAAATCGGATAAACCGATTTTAAAAGGAGCTTATATCGAAGAATCAGTTTATATCGGGGACGATCAAATTGATACCCTTGTGGCAATCAAGTCCAAAGAAGAACTCATTGGAGATATTATTACCCTTTTACAATCTCCTGCCAAAAACGTTATCTCTGGACTACAGTCTGGTGGAGGACAATTGGCTGGAATTTTAAAAACTTTATCAGAGCGTTAAGCCCTGGTAACAAATTTGTGTACGCACTCAACTAAATAATTATTTAATTAAATTTTAAAAACTTAAATCATGGCAGATTTAAAAGATTTCGCAGAACAACTAGTTAATTTAACTGTAAAAGAAGTTAATGAATTAGCTGATATTTTAAAAGAAGAGTATGGTATTGAGCCTGCTGCAGCCGCTGTTGCTGTTGCTGGTCCTGCTGCTGGTGGTGGAGAAGCTGCTGAAGAGAAAACTGAATTTGATGTTATTCTCAAATCAGCTGGTGCCTCTAAACTTGCTGTTGTAAAACTCGTTAAAGAATTAACTGGTCTTGGCTTAAAAGAAGCTAAAGAATTAGTTGATGGAGCTCCTGCACCTGTTAAAGAAGGTGTTGCTAAAGACGAAGCAGAAGGATTAAAATCTTCTTTAGAAGAAGCTGGTGCTGAGGTTGAACTTAAGTAGTTCTTCCCCATCCCATTGAAATAGGTTATGGTCTTTGACACACGTCAAAGACCATAACCCTTTTTCCGTTTAAAAACACCCCATTTCTGAGTTTGCTTTTTAACCCGTTATAAAAAAGTACCGATGCCGAAAACAACACAAAAAACCCGCGTTAGTTTTGCTTCCGCAAAACACACCCCCAATTACCCAGATTTCCTTGATATTCAAATCAAGTCCTTCCAAGATTTCTTTCAGTTGGAAACTAAATCTGCAGAACGTGCAGAAGAAGGTTTATTCAACACTTTCAAAGAAAACTTCCCTATTACAGACACCCGTAATCAATTCGTTTTAGAATTCCTCGATTACTTTGTCGACCCACCACGTTACAGCATACAAGAATGTATCGAGCGTGGTTTAACATACTCTGTGCCTTTAAAAGCACGTTTAAAATTGTATTGTACAGACCCAGAACACGAAGATTTTGAAACCATCGTTCAAGATGTGTTCTTAGGGACTATCCCATATATGACTCCTAGTGGAACATTTGTGATCAATGGTGCAGAACGCATCGTGGTATCACAGTTACACCGTTCGCCAGGGGTATTCTTTGGTCAATCTTTCCATGCTAATGGTACTAAACTCTATTCGGCAAGAGTTATACCGTTTAAAGGTTCATGGATCGAATTCGCTACAGACATCAACAATGTGATGTACGCATATATCGACCGTAAGAAAAAATTACCTGTTACTACCTTATTCCGTGCCATAGGATATGAGCGCGATAAAGATATTCTTGAAATTTTTGACCTTGCAGAAGAGGTTAAGGTTTCTAAAACTGGATTGAAAAAAGTGATTGGTCGCAAGTTAGCGGCGCGTGTATTGAACACTTGGCACGAAGATTTCGTTGATGAAGATACAGGAGAAGTAATTTCTATCGAGCGTAACGAGATCATTATCGACCGTGATACCGTTATTGAAAAAGATCACATTGAAGAGATTCTTGAAGCCAGTGTAAAAACAATTCTTTTACACAAAGAAGATGCGCATATGTCTGACTATGCCATTATCCACAACACGCTTCAAAAAGATCCTACCAACTCTGAAAAAGAAGCAGTAGAACACATCTATCGTCAATTGCGTAATGCAGAACCGCCAGATGAGGAAACTGCACGTGGTATCATTGATAAGTTATTCTTCTCTGATCAACGTTATAACTTAGGAGAAGTAGGACGTTACAGAATGAACAAAAAATTGGGGAACGATATCGAAATGGACAAGCAGGTCTTGACCAAACAAGATATCATCACCATTATCAAATACTTAATCGAATTGATCAACTCTAAAGCAGAGATTGATGATATCGATCACTTATCTAACCGTCGTGTACGTACAGTAGGAGAGCAATTATCTTCTCAGTTTGGTGTTGGTTTAGCCCGTATGGCTAGAACTATCCGTGAGCGTATGAATGTGCGTGATAACGAAGTCTTTACTCCGATCGATTTGATCAACGCGAAGACCTTATCTTCTGTGATCAACACTTTCTTTGGAACAAACCAGCTCTCTCAATTCATGGATCAAACCAATCCATTAGCAGAGATCACTCACAAGCGTCGTCTATCGGCTCTTGGACCTGGAGGTTTATCCAGAGAACGCGCAGGTTTCGAGGTACGAGATGTACACTATACGCACTACGGTCGTTTATGTCCTATTGAAACACCTGAAGGACCAAACATTGGTTTGATCTCTTCTTTAAGTGTTTTTGCTAAAGTGAACAACCTTGGATTTATCGAAACTCCTTATCGCAAAGTAACCGATGGGAAAATTGATCTTGACAATCCTATCTACTTAAGTGCAGAAGAGGAAGAAGACAAATTAATCGCACAGGCGAATATCCCTTTTGATAAAAACGGAAAAATCACCGAGGATAAAATCATTGCTCGTGAAGAAGCAGATTATCCAGTGGTTGATCCTACTCAAGTTCACTATACAGATGTAGCACCTAACCAGATTGCTTCTATCTCGGCTTCATTAATTCCTTTCTTGGAACACGATGATGCAAACCGTGCCTTGATGGGATCAAACATGATGCGTCAGGCAGTACCACTTTTACGTCCAGAATCTCCTATTGTAGGAACTGGTCTTGAACGTCAAGTAGCGTCTGATTCACGTGTATTAATTAATGCAGAAGGAGACGGAGTTGTCGAATATGTTGATGCAGAAAAAATCACCATTCGTTACAACTATACAGAATTAGAAGAAAAAGTTCGTTTTGATAGCGATACCAAAACTTATAATCTAATCAAGTTTAGAAAAACCAACCAAGGAACTTGTATCAACCTTAAACCAATCGTTCGCAAAGGCGATAAAGTGGCAAAAGGACAAGTTTTATGTCAAGGTTATGCTACACAAGATGGAGAACTAGCTTTAGGGCGAAACATGAAAGTAGCCTTTATGCCTTGGAAAGGGTATAACTTTGAGGATGCGATTGTGATCTCTGAAAAAGTAGTTCGCGAAGATATCTTTACTTCTATCCATATCGACGAATACTCTTTAGATGTTCGCGATACAAAATTAGGAGCAGAAGAATTAACCAATGACATCCCTAACGTTAGCGAAGAAGCGACGAAGGACTTAGATGAATTTGGTATGATTCGCATCGGGGCAGAAGTTAACCCTGGCGATATCTTAATCGGGAAGATTACTCCTAAAGGAGAATCTGATCCAACTCCAGAAGAAAAACTATTACGTGCCATCTTTGGAGACAAGGCGGGCGACGTAAAAGATGCTTCATTAAAAGCACCACCATCATTGCGTGGGGTGGTTATTGATAAAAAACTCTTTACTCGCTCTGTTAAGGACAAGCGCAAGCGCAACCAAGACAAAGCAGAATTAGAAGCTTTAGAAGATAGCTATGATGTGAAGTTTGAAGAGCTTCGCGGAATTATGGTAGAGAAATTATTCTCTATCGTAAATGGAAAAACATGTCAAGGAGTACAAAATGACCTAGGAGAAGAAGTTCTTCCAAAAGGGAAAAAGTACACCCTGAAAATGTTATCTAAAGTAGAAGACTATACACACCTTACTAGAGGGACATGGACAACGACAGATGAAACCAACCGTTTAATCGCTGACTTGATTCACAATTACAAAATCAAAGAAAACGATTTACAAGGGGCTTTACGTCGTGAGAAGTTTACCATTAGTGTAGGAGATGAGCTACCTGCTGGGATTAAGCGCTTAGCAAAAGTATATATCGCTAAAAAGCGTAAGCTAAAAGTAGGAGATAAAATGGCGGGACGTCACGGGAACAAAGGTATTGTTGCACGTATCGTTCGTCATGAAGATATGCCATTCTTAGAAGATGGAACACCAGTAGACATCGTGTTGAACCCACTAGGGGTACCATCGCGAATGAACATTGGACAGATTTATGAAACTGTATTAGGATGGGTTGGATTAGAACTCGGTGAAAAATATGCAACACCCATTTTTGATGGTGCAAGTGCTGCAGAGATCGACGACCTAACGGCTAAAGCTGGAATTCCACAATACGGACATACTTACCTCTATGATGGAGGAACTGGAGAACGCTTTGACCAACCGGCAACGGTAGGGGTGATCTACATGTTGAAATTAGGACACATGGTAGATGACAAAATGCACTCTAGATCTATTGGACCTTACTCTCTTATCACGCAACAGCCGTTAGGAGGTAAAGCACAATTTGGTGGACAACGTTTTGGAGAGATGGAAGTTTGGGCACTTGAAGCTTATGGAGCATCAAGTACCTTACAAGAAATCTTGACCGTCAAATCAGATGATGTGATTGGACGTGCCAAAACATACGAGTCAATCGTAAAAGGAGAAACATTGCCAGAACCTGGCTTACCAGAATCCTTTAACGTATTGATGCATGAATTGAAAGGACTAGGATTAGACATTCGCTTAGAAGAATAATCAAGGAAATTTCATTAACAACAACCAAAAAGAACATTAGTTATGGCAAGAAATAGCGAAAATGTAACTCAAAAAAAATTCAATAAAATTTCCATTGGACTTTCTTCTCCAGAGGTTATTTTAGGAAATTCACGTGGTGAGGTGTTAAAACCAGAAACCATTAACTATAGAACCCACAAACCTGAACGTGACGGTTTGTTTTGCGAGCGCATCTTTGGTCCTGTAAAAGACTTTGAATGTGCCTGTGGAAAATACAAGCGTATCCGTTATAAAGGTATCGTTTGTGACCGTTGTGGGGTAGAGGTAACTGAAAAGAAAGTACGTCGTGATCGTGTAGGGCACATCAACTTAGTTGTTCCTGTTGCGCACATCTGGTACTTCCGTTCTTTACCAAACAAGATTGGATACCTTTTAGGTCTTCCTTCTAAGAAACTCGACATGATCATCTATTATGAGCGTTATGTTGTTATTCAAGCAGGTCTTGCAGTAAACGAAGAAGGAGAGTCATTACAAAAAATGGACTTCTTGACAGAAGAGGAGTACCTTAACGTGATGGAAGGTCTTCCAGACGATAACCAATATCTTGATGATAGCGATCCAAACAAGTTTATCGCTAAAATGGGAGCAGAGTGTTTAATCGAATTGCTTTCTCGTATTGACTTAGAAGGACTTTCTTATGAATTGCGTCACAAAGCAAATAACGAAACTTCTAAGCAACGTAAGACAGAGGCCTTAAAGCGTCTTCAAGTTGTAGAGGCATTAAAAGATGCGAACACCCGTAAAGAAAATCGTCCAGAATGGATGATCATGAAGGTGATTCCTGTAATTCCACCAGAATTACGTCCTTTAGTTCCTTTAGATGGAGGTCGTTTTGCTACTTCAGATTTAAATGATCTTTACCGTCGTGTGATTATTCGTAACAACCGTTTAAAGCGTTTGGTTGAAATCAAAGCACCAGAGGTAATCTTGCGTAATGAGAAACGTATGTTACAAGAATCTGTCGATTCATTATTTGATAACACCCGTAAATCATCTGCAGTTAAAACAGACTCTAACCGTCCGCTTAAATCATTATCTGATTCCTTAAAAGGGAAGCAAGGACGTTTTCGTCAAAACTTATTAGGAAAACGTGTTGACTATTCTGCACGTTCTGTAATTGTTGTAGGACCAGAATTAAAATTATTTGAATGTGGTCTTCCTAAAGATATGGCAGCAGAGCTTTATAAGCCGTTCATCACCCGTAAGTTAATCGAGCGTGGAATCGTAAAAACGGTAAAATCTGCGAAGAAAATTATCGACCGCAAAGAACCGGTTGTTTGGGATATCTTAGAAAATGTATTGAAAGGACACCCTGTACTATTGAACAGGGCCCCCACATTACACCGTTTAGGAATTCAAGCCTTCCAACCTAAATTAATCGAAGGAAAAGCGATCCAATTACACCCACTAGTATGTACGGCCTTTAACGCCGATTTCGATGGGGATCAAATGGCGGTTCACTTACCTTTAGGACCAGAAGCAATCCTTGAAGCGCAACTCTTAATGTTAGCTTCTCACAATATCTTAAACCCTGCGAATGGATCACCAGTAACGGTACCTTCTCAGGATATGGTCTTGGGGCTTTATTATATGACTAAAGCTCGCAAGTCTACAAAAGATCTTATTGTTAAAGGAGAAGGACTTACTTTCTATTCTGTAGAAGAAGTACATATCGCTTATAACGAGAAACGTGTTGATTTGAATGCCACCATTAAGATTCGTACAAAAGTATTGAACGAAGAAGGTGCGTTAGAATTCCAAATCATCGATACAACAGTAGGACGTGTTCTCTTTAACGAAGTTGTCCCTGAAAAAGCAGGTTACTTTAACGAAGTATTGACCAAGAAGAACTTACGTGACATCATTGGCCAAATCTTAAAAGTAACGAGCGTTCCAGAAACAGCTGAGTTTTTAGATAAAATCAAAAGCATGGGATACGGTTTCGCCTTCAAAGGTGGACTATCCTTTAGTTTAGGGGATATTATTATCCCACCAGAAAAGTTACCATTAATCGACGATGCCAATAAAAAGGTAGACGGGATCATGGGCAACTATAACATGGGATTAATCACCAATAACGAACGTTATAACCAGATCATTGACGTGTGGACGTCGACTAACTCGCACTTGACCTCTTTGGCCATGAAACGAATTAGCGAAGACCAACAAGGATTTAACTCAGTATATATGATGTTAGATTCTGGAGCACGTGGATCAAAAGAACAAATTCGTCAGTTAACCGGTATGCGTGGTTTGATGGCTAAGCCAAAGAAATCAACTGCTGGAGGTGGGGAAATCATTGAAAACCCTATTCTTTCTAACTTTAAAGAAGGACTTTCGATTCTTGAATACTTTATCTCAACACACGGTGCACGTAAAGGATTAGCAGATACCGCCTTAAAAACGGCAGATGCTGGTTACTTAACCCGTCGTCTAGTAGATGTATCTCAAGATGTGATCATTAACACAGTTGACTGTGGTACCCTACGTGGTGTGACTGTTAAACCATTGCGTAAAAACGAAGAGATTGTTGAAAAACTTTCTGATCGTATCCGTGGGCGTGTCGCCTTAGAAGATGTGGTTAATCCAAGAACCGGAGAGGTTGTTGTTGAAGCTGGAATCGAGATCCTAGATCTAGTAGCAGATTCTATCGACGATATGCCGATCGAGTCTGTTGAAGTTCGCTCTCCACTAACCTGTGAAGCAAAACGCGGTATCTGTGCTTCTTGTTACGGGCGTAACCTTGCAACCGGTAAAATGGTACAAAAAGGAGAAGCCGTAGGAGTTGTTGCAGCCCAATCTATTGGAGAACCTGGAACACAGTTAACCTTGCGTACTTTCCACGTTGGTGGGGTAGCAGGAAACATTTCAGAAGAAAACCAACTTATCACTAAATTTGACGGGGTGGCAGAAATCGAAGATCTTAAAACTGTTAAAGGGCAAGATCAAGAAGGGAACGATGTAAACATCGTAATCTCTAGAACTTCTGAAATTAAGTTAATCGATAAGAAAACCAAGAATGTATTGTCAACGAACAACATTCCTTATGGTTCTATCTTAAATATTGAAAATGGTGCGACACTCAAGAAAGGACAATCTGTTTGTTCTTGGGATCCATTTAACGGGGTAAT
>JBELLO010000044.1:0-1684 GCA_042096495.1 Candidatus Arcticimaribacter sp. | reverse complement strand
GCCAAGTCTGGAGATATTACAGGAGGTTTACCACGTGTAACAGAATTATTCGAAGCGCGTAACCCTTCTAACCCTGCTGTCGTTTCAGAAATTGATGGAGTGGTATCTTTCGGGAAGATCAAGCGTGGTAACCGCGAAATCATTGTCGAGTCTAAATTTGGTGACATCAAGAAATACTTGGTTAAATTATCAAACCAGATCTTAGTACAAGAGAATGACTTTGTAAAAGCAGGAATGCCTTTATCAGACGGTTCAATTACACCATTAGATATCCTTAAAATTAAAGGACCATCTGCCGTTCAACAATACTTAGTAAACGAGGTACAAGAAGTATATCGATTACAAGGAGTGAAGATTAACGATAAGCACTTTGAAGTTGTAGTACGTCAAATGATGCGTAAGGTAAAAATCAACGATCCGGGAGATACATTATTATTAGAAAATCAATTGGCTCACAAATACGATTTCATCGAAGAAAACGACAACCTCTATGGTAAGAAAGTAGTGGAAGAAGTAGGTGACTCTGAAAACCTGCAAGCAGGTCAAGTGATCACTTCACGTGAATTACGCGATGAAAACTCTTACTTGAAGCGTGAAGGAAAAGCAGTTGTTGTTGCACGTGATGCGCAACCAGCGACAGCTACTCCAGAACTGCAGGGAATTACCCGTGCATCGCTTCAAACCAAGTCGTTTATTTCTGCGGCATCATTCCAGGAAACAACTAAAGTCTTAAACGAGGCGGCAGTTAGTGGAAAAGAAGATACCCTAGAAGGCTTGAAAGAGAACGTTATTGTAGGACACAAAATCCCTGCTGGTACAGGTTTACGTGAATACAACGAGGTTATTGTTGGTTCAAAAGACGAGTACAGCAGCTTGCTAATTAACAAAGAAGCAGAAGAGGAAGTTAAATTATAAGTCATGAGCGATACGCCTGGAAAAGATCAAAAAATAAATATCGAGCTGGACGAAAAGACCGCAGAGGGAACCTATAGTAACCTTGCGATCATTAACCATTCTGTCTCAGAATTTATTGTTGATTTTATTGCACTAATGCCTGGTGCTCCTAAAGCGAAAGTCAAATCAAGGATTATCTTAACGCCAGAGCACGCGAAACGCTTGCACAAGGCTTTAGGGGATAACATCCAGCGATTTGAACAAGCTAACGGGAAAATCAATGTGCAAGACCAGCCGCAGATTCCGCTCAACTTTGGCCCTACAGGCGAAGCTTAAAATAACATCCCCAGCAGCAATGTTGGGGATTTTTTTTATCTTGAAGAAAAACCAAATATATGTCAGCAGAACGTTTTCAGTCTTTTGAAGAATTCTACCCTTTTTATTTAACAGAACACCAAAACAAAACCAGTCGTATCCTTCACTTTATCGGGTCTTTTATCGTCTTGATTTTATTGGGCTTTTTTATTGTAGCTCAAAAAGAAGCTAAGTTTTGGATCGCTTTACCTCTTGTAGGCTATGGTTTCGCATGGGTAGGGCACGCTTTTTTTGAAAAAAATAAACCCGCTACATTCAAGTATCCTCTTTGGAGTCTTAGAGGGGATTTTAAACTCTTTTTTGAAATCCTTTTTGGAAAAAGAGGCTTTGATGCAACAAAGGATTAGTTTCTTCCGCGAAGCGTAAAAACAATATAGATAAAGTCAAATTTTATTTCTCACACACAATTTTAGCC
>JBELLO010000043.1:10716-12047 GCA_042096495.1 Candidatus Arcticimaribacter sp. | reverse complement strand
GCGTTAAAATCAAATGGGGTATACTAGGTTTAGGGGGGATTGCCCACAAATTCGCAAAAGACTTAGCCCTTGTTGAAGGAGCCGTTTTACAAGCCGTTGCTTCTTCTTCGCAAGAACGGGCAAATGCTTTTGCCAAAGAGCACCAGGCAAACAGCGCCTATGGAGATTATGAGAGTTTATACTTAGATCCTTTAGTACAAGTCATTTACATTGCTAGTGTTCATGTTGATCATGCTCCACAAACCCTTGCTGCTATAAAAGCCGGAAAAGCAGTCTTGTGTGAAAAACCCATGGGGATCAATGCACAAGAGGTGAAGGCTATGATGGCTTTGGCGAAAGCCAAAAAAGTGTTTTTAATGGAGGCTTTTTGGTCGCGGTTTAATCCAGCTATGCTGGAAGTAAAAAAACAAGTTGAACAGGGAAAAATAGGGGCTTTGCGTCATTTACAAGCCTCTTTTGCCATGCCCCGCTGGAATGATGATCCCAATGGAAGGTTATTGAACCTCGCAAAAGGAGGAGGATCTTTGTTAGACATAGGGGTTTATCCCGTTTTTCTCGCCTATTATTTACTAGGCAAGCCGAAAGAAATTTTGGCTACTGCTAATTTTAATGACCAGGGGACAGAAATTCAAAGCAGCATTATTTTTTCTTACCCAAACGCGCAAGCACAACTCTACAGTAGTTTAACCCACCCCTTTACCATGGAAGCAAAAGTTTATGGCGAAAAGGGAGAACTTACCATTGCTCCTACCTGGCATGAAAGCGAAACACTAAGCTGGAAAATCGAAGAGCAAATCACACAAGAACAATTCCCTAAAAAAGGAAAAGGTTATGTTCACGAAATAGAAGAAGTGCACTACTGTATCAACAATAATAGGCTTGAAAGTGAACAATGGTCCCTTAAAGACAGTTTGAATTTAATTGAATTGATGGATCAAATTCGAAAAAAAGTGGGGGTTGTTTTTGCCCAAGATAAAAGCGAATAAACGCTTAAACCGCACTCAAGAGATTGATTTTGTGCTCGCGGTAATTCGCGACCATTTCTCTTACTTTTACTTTGTCGCTTTTGTTTTTATTCTTTTCGTTCCATTCAATGGTAAGTGGATCAAGCGCTTTGTCAAGGTTATTTTGACTCCATTTCATTATTTCATGCATACTGGGATAAAGGTCTATCCCAATATCGGTTAAGTAATAATGCTTGACTTTTTTATTTCCCTTTTTATAAACAAAATCAATAAGGCCATTTTCCTTTAACCATTTTAAACGTTGCGCAAGTATATTTGAAGCAATCCCTTCTGGGCCTGCTAAAAACGCTTTAAATGTTGAGCGTT
>JBELLO010000043.1:0-10616 GCA_042096495.1 Candidatus Arcticimaribacter sp. | reverse complement strand
AACAAAATCAATTTTTAACAAATAGAACCATAAACCAACTTCATCTCTCAAATGACTAGGTTTGAAAACCCCTCCTAATCGAGGGGTTTATATTTTTTATACCTTAGTAGTATGAAAAACCTACTCTTTTTATTGTTACCCATGCTTGTTTTCTCCCAAAGAGGAAAAACGGGAGACGCTACTTTTGCGAATCGCTTCCCTGCAGGAGTAAAACAAGAAGGCTCTCGATCTGAACTTATTATCTCAAACGAAACAGATCACGACATCATTGCTTTAGTTCGTGGACAGTATGATGAATATATTCGTCATGTCTATATCCGTACAAAAGAAGAATTTACTTTTAAAGACATGCCCATTACGCGTTTTTATGTGCAGTTTAAAGCCCAAGAGTTTTATTTTGAAGATTTAAAACGCACCGTAGTAAATTTTGGGGAAAGACACAGCTTTCAGTTTTTTTATGATCCTAAACAGCAGATCAATTATAAAAAAATCACCGAGGCACAATTCTTCAAACCCTAGTTCTTTTTTAAATTACCTTCGCATTTAAATAGCATGTCCCAGTCGCTAACATAGCATAATTGAGCTTTTTATATTAATGAAAACAGCAAACAACTGGTGGAAAGAAGGGGTAGTATATCAAATCTATCCGCGCTCTTTTAAAGATTCTACAGGAAATGGTCTAGGGGATATTAATGGTATCATTGAAAAACTCGATTATATCAAGTCCTTAGGGGTAAACATGATCTGGATTTGTCCCGTCTATGTCTCGCCTAATGATGATAATGGCTATGATATTGCGGATTATAGAAAAATCAGTGAAGACTTTGGCGGTGACAACGCCTTTGATCGCTTATTGCGTGAAATGCATGCCCGCGGCCTTAAACTCATTATGGATCTTGTGGTAAATCACTCTTCTGATGAACACCAGTGGTTCGAACAAGCGAAACAAAGCAAAGACAACCCTTACCACGATTATTATATCTGGAAAGAAGGTCATCCTGCTACACCCCCTAATAATTGGCAATCTGTATTTAATGGTAGTGTCTGGGAATGGAATGACCCTACCCAAGAATACTTCTTACATTATTACACCAAAAAACAGCCCGACCTCAACTGGGAAAATCCCTCTCTTCGCAAAGAGGTCTATGCCATCATTGATTTCTGGTTAAAGAAAGGCGTTGACGGTTTTCGCATGGATGTCATTTCTTTAATTTCTAAAAAACTGGCTTTTCAAGAGGTGCCAGAAAGTATGTCTTTTATTGATGTGATGGAAAAAGTCTATGCAAATGGACCACGTGTACACGAGTATTTACAGGAAATGAACCGCGAGGTATTGTCAAAATATGATATCGTTACCGTGGGAGAAGGTCCTGGCGTCAATTTAGAACACGGGCCTCGCTATGTCTCGGCCAAAGAAAAAGAACTCAACATGGTCTTTCACTTTGACCATTTAACCATCGATTTTGGCCCTGAAGGAAAGTACGATCCTATCCCAGTAGATTTTGTTCGCTTCAAAGAGATCTTTAGACAATGGGATGAAGCTTTAGCAGAAGACGGCTGGAACAGTATCTTTTTAGGCAATCACGACTTCTCTCGCATCGTTTCCCGTTTTGGGAACGACGGTCAATACCACAATAAATCGGCAAAACTATTGGTGAGCCTCTTAATGAGTTTAAGAGGAACCCCATATGTCTATCAAGGCGATGAAATAGGCATGACAAACGTCGCCCATCCCAGCATAGAGGTATATGATGATGTCGAAACCAGAAATGCCTGGGAAGCTGCAAAAGCAGCAGGCAAAGACATGGAGGCATTTTTAAAAGCAGTTCACTGGCAAAGTCGGGATAATGCCCGTACTCCAATTCAATGGGACGAAACTGTACAAGCAGGTTTTAGCAGCGGAAAACCCTGGATCCCGGTGAATAAAAACTATCCTCAAATTAATGTGGCAGCAGCAGAAAAAGATCCAGATTCTATTCTGCATTATTACCGAAAGATGATCGCCTATCGAAAAGCAAACCGCTGTCTAGTGTATGGTCATTTTGAGGATTTGCTCCCTCAACATCCCCATTTGTATGTCTATAAGCGTTGGGATGATGACGACACTTATTTAATCGTACATAATTTTAGGGGTGAGAAAACAAATTGGGAACAAAAAGAAGCAGGCTATCACCTAGAAATAGGAAATTACATCTCCCCTTCTTCCCAACACTTATCGCCCTGGGAAAGTAGAATTTACCGTTTAGTTTAACCGTTTTTCATAGCAATAAAAAGGGTGTTCGCTTTTTTGTGCAAAAAACACCTGGCCCACTTGCTGGTATTTCCGGGCTTGATAAAAACGGTTGTTTCTAGGGTTTTGACTAAAGGTGTCCAGTCGCACAGAAAGGCATTTTTTTTCTTTTGCTAAGGCTTCGCCAAAGTCCATAAGCGCCCTCGCAATCCCTTGTCCTTGAGAAGCGGGATGAACCGCAAGACGATGTACATACAACTGCTTTGCATCTGGAGTTAACCAATCCACTTCGGTATAAAAATCATCCATTACCATAGAGAACATCACTGTGCCTACTATCTCTTTTTGATCAAGGTAAACATAGACTGTATTGGCTTTAACATCGGCGGTCAAAACAGCCAAAGAGGGGTAGTTTTCATTCCATTGAAATATCCCTTGAGCGATCATATGTTGGGCACAGGCTTCTGTGATTTTTTTAATTGATGGAATGTCTTCTAGCGTGGCTTTACGAATCATAAGACTAATAGAAATTTGCTATCTTCCATCTAAATTAAACAAACATGAAAAACATCACTTTACGAATTGTCTTTATTCTCTTTATTTTTCTTTTTGTGGGTGGGCTGGTGTATGCTGGTACTCCTGTAATAGAGAACAGTTTACTCGTCGAAGCAGCCTTGTTGATCTTTGGGATACAAGTCCTTGTTTTTCTCCCTTCCTACTGGGCACAAACAGAACATTTTTATGATCTCACTGGTGGGATCACATATCTCTCTACTATGGGGTATATGGCTTATCGCCATCAAACGCTCTTTGGGTCATGGGATTTGCGTTCTTTGGTCTTGACAGCATTGATTGGGATATGGGCAATTCGTTTGAGTAGTTTTCTCTTTACCCGTGTAAAACGCGTGGGAAAAGACGGGCGTTTTGATTCCCTTAAAAAGTCTTTCACTCAGTTTTTATTGACCTGGATGTTACAGGGTTTATGGGTGTTTATGTGTACGTATCCTGCTTTAATTGCTTTGGCTTCGCCTTCAAAAGAAGAAAACACCTTCTTGGCTATTGGAGCAGTTGTCTGGGCAGTGGGATGGATCTATGAAGTGATCGCCGACCGACAAAAAACAGCCTTCAATAAAGATCCTAAAAACACGGGGCAATTTATCAATGTCGGGGTCTGGAAACAATCCCGTCACCCCAACTATGTAGGAGAGTTAGTTTTGTGGACAGGGATTACCATCATCGCAGCGCCGGTGTATCAAGGCAGTCAGTGGTTGGCATTAATCACCCCAGTATTTGTCTACTGGCTATTGAATAAAGTAAGTGGTGTCAACCTGCTCGAAGAACGCGCAGACAAGAAATGGGGAGAGGATCCTGCCTATCAAGCTTATAAAAAAGACACTCCTATCTTTTTTCCTAAATTCTTTTAAATCCCCTTTAAATTAGCCGTTACAGCTAATCTCATACTCGGTCCAATTTGCCGTCGTATCTTCATTAGGGAAGTAAAAACAACGACTGGTATCATCTGGAAACTGAATATTTTTCCAATAGCCTACTGGGATCGTTGCCCCGGTGGGTAAAGTAGTAGCAGTCTCGTTAAAATCCAGTACGATTTCAATATTGAGGGTGCCTAATTGATCTGCCCATTCGCGAATCTGAGTTTCTAGTTGTGCCCATTCTCCACGGTTGAGTTGATCTTTTTGAAGGGTGCAATTCAAAAATGAAAAGGTCGCATAGAGGTTGTCATAACTATCGGTAAAAGCGGCAGCGGGAGCAAGATGTCCTCTATCCCAGGGATTGCTGTAATAATCATCGTTATCTGAAGTAATAATGGAGTCAACTTCATAAAACGCCATTCCATCTCGATCGACTAACTTTTCGATAGAACGAACATCATAACGAATCCAGTTAGGTTGTTGTAAAATTTCGTTATAAGAAACGGTAAAAATCGATCCTTCGACGAGTACCTCAGCGCGAGGTTCCCAGTCTTTGATGACAATCTCTTCTTCAACGGTTTCGGGAAGAAGTTCGGGGAGGACACAGCATTCTGTTGTTGAGCCGCAAGAAGCGACAAAGATTAAAACAAGAAAGAGCCAACTGATTTTATTCATCTTGAAAAGGTACTTTTCGACAAAGTTGGATAAACTAATGTACTTTTAAGCAAAAAAAATGCTTTTTCATCTATTTATCTATGTTATGCTTATGGCACAGTCTTATCAAACCCAGCCTTATGAAGTGGTTTCAACCCTAGATCAAATTGAAATTCGCTACTATCCCCCAGCGATGAAAGTTCAAGTGGAAAGTGCGCTTACAAACAATCGCAATTTCAATGCGTTGTTTAAGTATATCTCTGGCAACAATGCGGCGGGTGAAAAAATTGCCATGACAACTCCCGTTTATATGGAAAACAAGAAAAATTCACAAAGCATGGCCTTTGTGCTACCAGCGCAATACACCGATACTGCTCCGCTGCCAAAAGGAGAAGGAGTAGAAGTATATCAATCTAAAGCAGGGTACTTTGCCGCAATACGCTATGGTGGCTACTCCAATGCTGAAAAAGTGCAACAATACACCCAACAATTAAAGGCCATTTTATCACAGACCGGAAAAAAGATTATTGGGCAAGCTTTAATCCTTTCCTATGATGCGCCCTACAAGTTTTACAATCGCAGAAATGAGATTTTACTTGAAATAGAACCCTAAAAAAACCCTCGCTTTGCGAGGGTGATTTCTTACTGAACTAAATAATCCAATGCCTTTTCTTTAAATGCTGTATTAAAAGCAGCAACCTCTTTTTTCATCAAAGAGGAATAGGTGGCTAATTGTTCTTCTATGGCCTTTGTCAATTGATCTCTTACAGCGATATCTTGTGCTGTGGGCGGGAAGTCATTGATTAAAACCAAGTTGTTGATATGGCCTAATTTATTCGTCAAGCGAATAGGAAAATTCAAGGGATCTTGATTCGAGCGATTTTGCGTTTGATATAAGGCCTTTTCAACTTTAGATAAAGCAGCTGCTAATGCTTTAGCTTGAGAACGCAATTCTACTGCTGTATCGTCTTCTGCAAAATTGCTTTGAAACTCTTTTAGCTTTTTATTGACTGCTCTTATTTTTTTAATGGCCTGATGTGCCTTATCAATCGTTTGATTGACACCATTCACAAAATCAAACTGTTCTTGCATTTGGGCTACTGTAGCTTCTGCCAAAGGATTTGTGCGGATCTCAAAATCTTGCGAAAGCGTTTCTCCATTGAGGTGGAGTTGCACTTGATATGTTCCAGGAACCGCTTTTGCTCCTGCTAAAGAAGCGCCCCATAAAATCATGCCTTTTAAACGTTCTGCACCTTTATAACGCATGTTCCAAACCAATTGATTTCCACCAGCTTTAGCCGTTAGTTTGTTCTTCTTGTCGTGGTTTGAAAAGCGCTTGATCTCTTGGCCATTTGCATCGTGAAAACTAATGGCTAGACTATCTGTCTTTTGATCAAATTCTGGAAGATAATAATGTACAATCGCCCCATTAGGAAGGTTAGTTCCTTCAGTTAATGAACTGCGCCCTCCACGACCAGGAACGCGATAAACAGGTTTAGGGGTATACAGCTTTGTGGTCTTATCTTCTTTTTGCAATTGATGTAATACGGTTAAATCATCTAAGATCCACAGACTTCTTCCCTGTGTAGCAACAATCAAACTATTGTCTTTAATCGTTAAATCTGTAATGGGAACAATAGGAAGATTTTGTTGAAATGCTTCCCATGATTTTCCATCGTTAAAAGAAATATACATCCCGGTTTCTGTCCCGGCATAGAGCAAGCCTTTCTTAGCGGGGTCTGCTCTTAAAACGCGGGTAAAGTGTTCTTTGTTGATCCCTTTATTGATTTGGGTCCAAGTAGCCCCATAATCTGTTGTCTTGTACAAGTAAGGGCTAAAGTCTCCCATTTTATAACGGGTTCCCGCGACATAACATGTTCCTGCCTCAAAAGGTGAAGGTTCAATGCTGTTGATCATCATCCACTCTGGCATTCCCTTAGGGGTTACATTTGTCCAGTTTTTACCTCCGTCTTTCGTCAAGTGAATTAACCCATCGTCGCTTCCTACCCACAAGAGCCCTTCTTGAAGCGGGGACTCGTCTGCAGCAAAAATGGTACAATAGTATTCTACTCCGGTGTTGTCTTGTGTAATGGGTCCCCCAGAAGATTTTAATTTATCGGGGTCATTACGGGTGAGATCTGGACTAATAATGTCCCAACTTTGTCCTTCATTTTCAGTGACGTGGACATGGTTTGAAAAGGTGTACAAACGTTTAGGGTTGTGCTTACTAAAGACAATAGGGAAATTCCATTGAAAGCGGTATTTCATTCCTTCGGCACCATAGCCCATAGGATTGTCTGGCCATACGTTAATTCCTCTTACGGTTTCTTTTTCGTGGTTGACACGGGTTAGAAAACCACCATAACTCCCGCCATAAACAATATCGTTATTTGTTGGGTCAATGGCAATATGCGCCGATTCTCCTCCTGCGGTTGATTCCCAATCGTCTTCTCCTATGCTTCTACCAAAGCTGCGGTGTTTTACTCGAATGGTTGAATTGTCTTGCTGTGCAACATAAATACGGTAAGGGAAGGCATTATCTGTGGTGACGCGATAGAATTGGGCGGTGGGTTGGTTGTGATAAGTGCTCCACGTTTTTCCACCGTCATAAGAAACTTGAGCGCCTCCATCGTCTCCTATGATCATGCGTTGATTGTCTTCTGGAGCGATCCATAAATCATGGTGATCGCCGTGTGGTGCACGATGTGCTTCAAATGTTTTTCCGCCATCGGTTGAGTGATGGTAGGCGACATTCATAACATAGACGCCATTGACATCTTGGGTATCGGCATAAATCTTAGTGTAATACCAAGCGCGTTGTCTTAAAGCGCGACTCTCGTTGACGTGTTTCCAGGTTTTTCCACCATCGTCTGAACGATAAACGCCGCCTTTGTCTTTGTTTTCTACTATCGCCCACACGCGATCTGCATTGATGGGGGAAACGGTTACACCGATAATGCCTAAGGTCCCTTTGGCGAAGCCATCATGGGCACTAATCTCTGTCCAGGTCGCGCCACGGTCGGTGCTTTTCCACAAGGCAGAGCCTTCACCACCACTGCTTAGACTATACGGTGTGCGTTGTAAACGCCATGTAGCCGCATAGAGATTGCGAGGATTAGAAGGGTCCATCACTAATTCTACTGCGCCAGAGAGGCTGTTTGCAAATAAGACTTTTTTCCAGGTTTTACCGCCGTTGATACTTTTATATACCCCACGCTCTTGGGTGGGTTTATAGATGTTGCCTAAAACTGCAGCATAAACAATATCTGGGTTTTGTGGATCAATAACAATTCGTGGAATATGACGGGATTGAGGCAAGCCAATTGAGGTCCAGGTTTTCCCAGCGTCGACAGACTTCCACATGCCATAACCAGAAGACACATTTCCGCGTACGGTAACTTCACCGCCCCCTACATAGATAACATTAGGGTCGCTTTTTGCGACAGCGATGGCGCCAATACTCCCGCCAAAATAGCCGTCGGAAATATTTTTATAGGTAATTCCCCCGTCTTCTGTTTTCCAGACGCCCCCTCCGGTTGCGCCAAAGTAAAAGAGTTTAGGTTGCCCAGGAACACCTGTCACTGCTGCGGCACGCCCTCCTCTAAAAGGACCGATTTCTCTATATTCTAAAGAACTATACAATTCTGGATTAAAGGCAGGCTGCTCTACTTTTTTCTTTTTGCGTTGCGCTTGTAAAGGAAACACAAAAAGAAAAGATAGAAGAACAATTAAAATAGGGACATCACGACGACTAATCATTGACATAATTTTGGTTTTAAACTCCAAAGTACAAAAAATTAAAATTGTATTTTAGGGGGAATTAGAAAACAAAAATCATGAGAAATCAACGTTTTACCCTTTTGTTTGCAGCATTAATAATGCTAACAATTAATGTGACTGCACAAAACCTGAAAAGCATTAAGAAAGAAATTCAATCCTCTGTAGAAACCCAAAAAAATCAGCTTATCGAAACCAGCGATGCGATATGGGAAGCGGCAGAAACCTCTTTAGTAGAATTTCAATCGGCCCAACAATTAAAAGATTATGCCAGAGCAAATGGTTTTGAGGTAACCGAAAATGTTGCAGATATTCCCACTGCATTTATGGCTAGCTATGGCTCAGGAAGTCCTGTTATCGGGATTTTAGGAGAATTTGACGCAAATGCGGGGATTTCTCAAAAGCGCCAACCTACAAGAGAGGCACGTGTAGAAGGAGGAGCTGGTCACGGTTGTGGTCACAATCTCTTTGGCACGGCAAGCCTAGGGGCAGCCGTCGCCATCAAAGAACAAATTGAAAAAGGAAATATCAAAGGGACCGTTATCTTTTATGGTACCCCAGCCGAAGAAACCATCTTTGCAAAAGTGTGGATGGCCCGTGCCGGCGTCTTTGATCAATTAGATGTGTGTATGGACTGGCATCCTGGGGCTTCGATCGAAGCAGGAACCCAGAGCAGTAAAGCCTTAGTTGATTTTAGGGTGAAATTTTATGGGAGTTCTTCTCATGCTTCTTCAGATCCGTGGAATGGAAAAAGTGCTGTTGATGCCATGGAATTGTATACGACCGGATTAAATTATTACCGCGAGCATATTTTGCCTACTTCAAGAATTCACTACCAAATCGAAAAGGCAGGGGATGTCGTTAATGTCGTACCAGATTTTGCGCAAATATGGACCCGCTTGCGCGAAAACAATCGCGAAAAAGTAGATGTTTTATATGAGCGCGCTTTAAAAATTGCAGAAGGCGCAGCTTTAATGACAGGAACAACTCACGAAGTAAAACTGATCTCTGGGATTTATGAGATTCAAGTCAATAGAACAGGAGCCGAAGCCTTGCAGAAAAACCTTGAAAGCCTAGGAAACATTTCCTATACAGAAGAGGAGATTGCTTATGCGAATACCATCTTAAAAGAAACAGGAAAGCCACAAAATGGGATTGACGGTACGGTACATCCTTTAAGAGAAACCTTACCTGCACAGGGGGGGTCGACAGATGTGGGAGATGTAAGTCAAGTTGTTCCCACCATTCGTATGTCTGCTACAGTAGCGGCAAAAGGAGGACCATGGCACTCTTGGGCAGTAGTTGCTTGTACAGGAATGTCAATTGGCCATAAAGGGATGATTTATGCAGCAAAAGCCTTAGCCATGACCATGGCCGATTTATATAAAAACCCCAAATTAGTCGAGGCGGTCAAAAAAGATTTTAAAGACAACAAGGTGAATAAAACCTATTCGCCTAGAATCTTACCTGGTCCACCTAGTCTAGACTAATATGAAAAAGATTTTATTCCTGTTTTTATGGCTAGGGGGGACTACTCTTTTTGGGCAAGCGGTCTTGCCCTTAAAAGAAAGAGCAAAGGCAATCGAGCAAATTCAACAAGAGCGTTTTGAGGTGTTGTTACCTCAACTCATGCAAGCTCACGATATCGATGCATGGGTAATCATTACCCGCGAATACAACGAAGATCCAGTGGTCAAAACCATGCTGCCTCCTACTTGGCTCAATGCCCGCAGAAGAACCATCTTGGTCTTTACAAAAGACACTAAAACAGGGGAAGTCAGTAGAGCCGCTATCACCCGTTATCCTTTTGGGAAATTGATTCCATCGGTTTGGAAAAAAGAGGAAGAGCCTGATCAAATGAAGGCCCTAGCAGATTATCTCGCGCAAAAGAATCCTGCTAAAATAGGGATCAATACTTCTGATCATTATGGAATTGCAGATGGCCTGGCCAAAACAGATTATGATTTGCTGGTCGCTGCGCTCCCAAAGAGTTTAAAGAAGAGACTAGTGAGTGCGACCCCGCTTGCCGTTGCATGGATTGAGAGCAGAACCCCACAGGAGATGGTGGTCTACAATCAACTGGTCGAAATCACCCATAATATTATTGCGGAAGCTTTTTCTACCCAAGTAATCACCCCTGGAATCACCACCACAGACGATGTAGTGTGGTGGATGCGAGAGAAAGTTTTGGCCATGGGCCTAAAAACTTGGTTTCATCCCACTATAGACGTGCAACGCAACGAAAACAGTGATTTATATGCTTTTGATGGAAAATCAAAATACGATATCATTCAACCGGGGGATTTGGTGCACTGTGATTTTGGGATTACTTATTTAGGGCTTAATACCGACTGTCAAGAATTAGCTTATGTCTTGAAAAGAGAAGAAGTTACTGCGCCAGATTATCTCGTCAAGGCTTTAGCCGAAGGCAATGCAGTACAAGACATTTTTACGGGTGAATTCAAGCTGGGACGAACAGGAAATGAAACCCTTGCTTTGGCTTTAGCCAAAGGTCAAAAAGCGGG
>JBELLO010000042.1:0-12241 GCA_042096495.1 Candidatus Arcticimaribacter sp. | reverse complement strand
CGAGTACAATGTCAGTATGCAGATTTAAATCAGTTTTTAAGCACCACTCAGTGCGCTGTATATGGCACTTATTTAGAGGGAGAATCGATCTATAATACCACTTTCCCCGAGGATGTTATTCTGGTTATGGGAAGTGAAGCAAATGGTATTTCAACAGCACTTAGTGCTTTAATAGAACAGAAAGTCACTATCCCTAAAAAGTCATTAAATGGTCCAGAAAGTTTGAACGTTGCCATTGCTACTGCCTTAGTTTTAGGCGAAATTTCCCGTTAATTATTCAAAAGTCAAATTGATGATTACACCTCTTGTCAATAGATTGACAATGTTAGAGGTCCACGGGCTACGTCCATTTTCACCATTATCTGGGACTAATTCGTTTTGAATGGAAAAAATCCCGCGAATCGAGGGGGAAAATTTAAAGTACACCAAATAAAAATCAACACCTATGCCTACTTCATAGTTAAATGTTTGACTCGTTACCCTAAAGACGTTGTTGAAGTTGTCGTCGTTGTTTTTTTGATTGCTCGAAAGGTTAAAAGACGTAGACATTCCGCCGACAATATAGGGTTTCCAGTTGTTGATTCGTTCTGCACTAAATTTCACTAAAAGCGGGATGTGGATATAAGTAGATTTTACTTCTCTCAAGCCATCATTTTCATCGGTATGACTAGGAAAATTTCTTTGCCATGCAGCAGATTCATAGGGATAAAGTAAATCTCTTTGCGAGTAATATAGCCCGGGTTCTATACGAAGATTGAGATAGCGATTAATTCTCAAGTCCCCAACCAGTCCAACATTAAAGCCCAGGTTTTTTGTGAGTTCAATATTTGGGAAACCTTGACCATTAACCCTAGCATTATAGTTGCTGACATATTCAGTTTGGTATCCAAATTCATTAAAGCCAAAGAAATAACCATAATGAATAATTTTACTGTCAAAGTTTTGTAAATGTTGCACCCTTTCTCGCACGCGGTAATATTGCCCCATGACGAGATTGTTTCCTAAAAAAAAGAAACAACAAAACAGAAGTAATAATGACGTTTTAGGGCTTTGTCGCACGATATATAGAAGCAACCCCTAAGGTTTGTGGGTTGTCTTCTACCTCTATAAACCCAATTTTTTCCAAAATATTGTTGAAAGCAGGACCATGTGGAAATACTGCTGCAGAATCTGTAAGATATTGATAGGCTTTTTGATCTCTACTAAACAGTCTCCCGATAAGGGGAACGAGTAGTCCACTATAAATTTTATATCCTTGTTTAAAGGGGAAGCGGGAGGGCACAGCAGTTTCTAAAACAAGTAGGCTGCCTTTTGAACGCAAGACGCGAAAGATTTCAGAGAGTCCTTGTTCTAGATCTTCAAAATTGCGCACCCCAAAGGCGACTGTAGCCACGTCAAAATGATTATCGGGGTAGGGAAGTTTTTCTCCATCTCCTAATACCATTTCTATTTGTTGATCAAGGGCCAAATCTTTTACTTTTTCTGCACCGATAGATAGCATTCCTGGCGATATGTCTAAGCCTATTATTTTGTCTGCAGCAGTTTCTTTGAGGGCGATGGCTAGATCTCCTGTTCCTGTAGCAATATCAATAATTCGCTGTGGTTTATTTTCTCCAGCAAGGCGGACGACCTTTCTTCGCCATGACTGATCAATGCCTAAAGAAATCACGCGATTAAGTAAATCGTATTGTTTAGATATTCCATCAAACATCTCTGTGACCTGTTCTTTTTTACTCGATTGAGAGCCTTTATAAGGGGTAACCGTCTTTTTCATAGACCACAAAGATACTTCCTTTACAATAATTTATAGAGAATTATGCCACTAGTTTCGAATCAAACTTCACTATATTTGTTTAAGTTTTCGAACAACAAGAGATGAGAATTATCATTGCTGGCGCTGGAGAGGTAGGATTTCATTTAGCTAAATTACTTTCTTTCGAATCGCAAGACATTACTTTAATAGATACCCATAAAGAGCGATTAAATTACGCCGAAAATCATTTGGATATCAAAGCTATAAAAGGAGATGCGACTTCATTAGACCTAATGAAACAGGCAAATGTTGCTACTTCTGATTTGTTTATTGCTGTAACAGAACAAGAAACCACTAACATTACTATTTGTGCTTTAGCCAAACAGTTGGGGTGTGTAAAAACCATCGCCCGTATTTCAAATAAAGAGTTTATCCATAATCAAGGTGAGATTTGTTTTGAGAAATTAGGGGTAGATGAATTAATTTCTCCAGAAGAGCTAGCCTCTACAGAAATTCAGCAGTTACTGGATCAATCTGCTTTTAGCGATAGTTATGAATTTGAAGAGGGTGCTTTAACCCTGGTAGGGACGACCTTAGAAGAAAGTGTCCCGTTTGTAGGTAAAACGGTAAAAGAGGCGGCCCAAATTTTCCCAGATGTACACTTTATGCCCATTGGGCTACAACGAAAAGGAACCCAATATACCATTATCCCTAGAGGAGATACTCCTTTTGAAGCGTATGATTTAGTTTATTTTATCACCTTAAAAGAGGGCGTAGAAGAGCTTTATAAATTAACGGGAAAGAATAAAGAAGTCATCAAGAACGTGATGATTCTAGGTGGCGGTAAAATAGGTCTTAGTACGGCTAAATCTCTTTTAGCAAAAAAGTTTAATGTGGTCTTAGTAGAGCAAAATAAAAACAAAGCTTTTGAACTCTCTGACCAAGTTCCAGAGGCTATGGTTATCCATGGTGATGGTAGAAATGTAGAACTACTAGAAGAAGAAGGGCTGGCTGCAATGGACGCTTTTATTTGTGTGACTGAAAATTCTGAAACCAATATAATGTCCTGTTTAATGGCAAAATCTAAAAAGGTGAAAAAGACCATCGCCCTAGTCGAAAACATGGATTATTTCCAGTTATCTCAATCCATAGGGATTGATACATTGATCAATAAAAAGTTACTCACAGCGAATACCATCTTCCGTTATATCAGAAGGGGAGAAGTGGTTGATTTAACCACCTTGAATAATCTAAACGCCGAAATTCTTGAGTTTATCGTCAAGCCAGATTCAAAGGTAAACGGGATGTTGATTAGGGATATTGATTTTCCGCGTTCTGCTACCATTGGTGGGGTAATTAAAGAGGGGCAGGGCATCATTGCTTTAGGAGATTATAAAATTAACGCAGGTGATCGTGTTGTAGTTTGTAGCTTACCTAGAGCCTTGAGTAAAGTAGAAAGTTTATTCCTCTAAGATGTACAAGCTAAACAGCGAAATCATTTGTTATTTGATGGGAGTTTTACTCTTGTTTAATGGCGGTTTTATGCTTTTGTCGAGTTTTGTAAGCATGCTGACAAAAGATGGACAAACCCTTCCATTATCGCTAGCGGCCTTACTCACTTTACTTGTGGGGATTATTTTAATGTTGATTAGTCGAAATCACACGAAGCAGTTAAACAAAAGAGAGGGATATCTTGTGGTGAGTTTTGGTTGGATTCTCATGACAATCTCAGGGATGCTTCCTTACCTATTTACCGGTGTTTTTACAGATGTATCAAGTGCTTTTTTTGAAACGATGTCTGGTTACACCACCACAGGATCTTCTGTTCTTGCAGATATTGAAGTTGTCCCAAAAGGAGTTCTGTTTTGGCGCAGCACAACCCATTGGATCGGGGGGATGGGGATTATTGTTTTAGCCATCGCAATTTTACCGCTTTTAGGGATCGGGGGAATGCAATTGTTCACGGCTGAAGCTCCTGGGCCAAGTAGTGATAAATTACATCCTAGGATTACAGATACGGCAAAACGTTTGTGGTATATATATGTAGGCTTTACCCTTGTTGAAACGACCTTGTTATGGTTTGCGGGGATGTCACTTTTTGACGCTGTTAACCATGCCATGAGTACAGTGTCTACCGGTGGGTTTTCTACAAAGAACAGCAGTGTAGCTTTTTGGAATAATCAACCTTTGATACAATATATCATCACTTTTTTCATGTTTGTTGCTGGGGTCAATTTTGTGTTGAGTTATTTTGCTTTAACAGGGCAGATCAAAAAAATATTCAAAGACGAAGAGTTTAAGTTTTTTAGTAGAATGATTCTTGTGTCTACGCTTATTGTTGCCGGGTTTATATATACTAAAGTAGATTTATCAGCTTCAACTAGTTTTAATCATCCGCAGGTTTTAGGGGAAATTGAAAGTGCCCTCAGACATGCTCTATTCCAAATTGTTGCAGTAGTGACAACCACCGGTTTTGTGACTGCAGATTTCACCTCCTGGACTCCCTTTTTAACCCTGCTCTTTTTTGCATTGATGTTTATGGGAGGATCTGCAGGATCAACTTCAGGAGGGATAAAAGGGGTGCGTCATTATTTGATGATTAAAAGTGGATTTTTAGAGTTTAATCGCGCTTTACACCCTAATGCTGTTTTGCAAATTCGCTACAATAAAGCTGTTGTACAAGACAATGTGATCCAGAACATATATGGCTTTTTTATTCTCTATATGTTGTCTTTTATTATCGGGGCATTTGGGTTTTCCGTGTTAGGGCTTGATTTTGTGTCGGCGATTGGTGTGTCGGCTTCAAGTTTAGGAAATGTAGGTCCTGCTTTAGGGGAATTTGGCCCTGCCTTTTCATTTAATGGATTATCTATGGCAGGAAAATGGTGGGCGTCCTTTTTAATGCTATTAGGACGTTTAGAACTCTTTACAGTATTGATTTTATTTACTCCTTTCTTTTGGAAAAGAATCTAATAGCGATAGTGCTCTCCCCAACGATCGTTTAAGAAACGTTTGAATTGTTCTTCCTTTGGATTTCCTCCTGGTAGATAAAATACGGTCCCTTGAATTTCTTCGGGGAGGTAATTTTGTTGCACAAAATTATTAGGATAGTCGTGCGCATAAAGATAACCCTTGCCATAATCTAAGTCTTTCATTAACTGAGTAGGGGCATTTCTCAAATGTAAGGGTACAGGTAGATTTCCTGTTTCTTTTACCATTTGTAGGCTTTTATTAATGGCTAAATATGCTGCATTGCTCTTTGGGCTACAGGCGAGATAGGTCGCACACTGACTTAAGATTATTCTTGCTTCTGGCAATCCAATTGCTTGCACAGATTGAAAAGTGGTATTCGCTAATACTAAAGCAGTAGGATTCGCATTCCCGATATCTTCTGATGCGGCGATCAATAACCTTCTTGCGATAAACTTAACATCTTCGCCGCCTTCTATCAATCGTGCGAGCCAATATACAGCAGCATTAGGATCACTGCCTCGTATTGATTTTATAAATGCCGAAGCTATGTCATAATGCAATTCTCCTTTTTTATCAAATAATACGGTATTGGTTTGTGCTTGCCTTAGGACTAAGTCGTTTGTGATGGTTATTTCTTTTTCACTAGCAGAGAGAACTACTAATTCTAAGAGTGAGAGCAGTTTTCTGGCATCTCCACCAGACAAGCTCATTAGTGCTTTATCTTCTTTGAGGTCGATGGTGTATTTACTTAAAACCACATCTGTTTCGATTGCTCTAACTAATAATGTCCTTAAATCTGATACTTCAAGGGGTTTTAATGTAAAGGTTTGACAACGGGATAAAAGGGCGTTAATGACTTCAAAACTGGGGTTTTCTGTGGTTGCACCGATAAGGGTAACATAGCCCTTTTCTACTGCACCTAATAAAGAGTCTTGTTGGGATTTGCTAAAGCGGTGGATTTCATCGATAAAAAGTAGCGGCCCTTTATTGGTAAAAAGACCACCAGATTGTTTTGCTTTTTCAATGACCTCTCTCACTTCTTTAACGCCAGAATGTATGGCTGAAAGATTGTAGAAAGGACGTTCATGTGCTTTTGCAATCAAGGTGGCTAAGGTGGTTTTACCCGTTCCTGGGGGTCCCCATAATAGCAAAGAAGGTAAGTTTCCACTAGCGATCATTTGAGAGAGTGCTCCCTGTTCTCCCACTAAATGACTTTGACCAACATAGTTGGCTAAAGTTTGTGGACGTAAACGTTCTGCTAATGGTGATTGCATGTTTAATTGTAGTTACGTTGTCGCACCACTTCATATAGTACTGTGCCACATGCCACAGACACATTAAGCGATGAAATGTTTCCTAGCATTGGTAGTTTGACAATTTTGTCTAAAATGGCTAAAGTCCCCTTAGCTATTCCTTTTTCTTCTGAGCCCATTACTAAGGCAAGTGGACCAGCAATTTTTTCTTGGTAAACCGTGTTTTCTGCTTTTTCTGACATGCCTACAGTAATAATGTCACTTGCTTGAAGTTGATAAATGGCGTCTTTTAAATGATCTACTTTTGCTAATGGTACCGTAAAAATTGCTCCAGCAGAAGTTTTAATGGTATCTGAATTGATCCTCGCGCTCCCCGTTTGAGGAAGGATAATCCCATCTACTCCCGTGGCAGAAGCCGATCTAATGATGGCCCCTAGATTACGGGTATCAGTGATTTGATCTAATAATAAAAATAGCGGGGGACTGTCTTTACCCATTGCCTTTTCAATCATTTCTTCTAAGGGAACAAAATCAATGGGAGAAATAGCAGCAATAGCTCCTTGATGATTTTTTGCATTAAAGCGATCCAGGCGTTCTTTAGGCACATAGCTGTGTGCGACATTGTTTTCTCTTAAAAGATGCTCTAGCTCTTTAAAAAGGGGGCTTGCTTGCCCTTTTAACAACCATACTTTTTCGATAGATTGTTTAGCTTCAATACATTCAATAATGGCTCTAACGCCATAAATTTCTTGTTTCTCCATGATTAATTTTGTGATGGAAAGATAAAAAAAAACCACCTCTGTTGAGGTGGTTTTCAATATTACTTAATTGTATGACTTCAAGATTAGTTTTGGTCATTAATTAATGGGTTATCTCTTAATTCCGCTTCTGGAATTTCGAAAGTAAGCTTCTCATCATTATACTGATAAGAAGTCCCTGGGAAATCAAGCCAGTTGTTTCCACGTGAAATTGATTCACGTTGACGTTTCATTCTTAGATAGCTTTTTCCTTCACCCCATAACTCAATACGAGATTGTAGTTTGATTTCATCTTGTAATGCAGCACCAGATAAGGCATCAATATAAGCAGTGTTACTATCAGTTAAACGTTGAGCAACTAAAGTTTTTAGCATCGTTCTAGCTTGTGCATCATTTCCGCTTTCTGCGTGACCTTCTGCAGCAAGTAAATACATTTCAGCTACTCTCATGTATAATAGATCAGCAGTAACTTGACGTTGTCCTCCTGTTGTTCTTCCAGAGTGGTAGAATTTATTAAAAGGTACATAGTCTACAATGTAGTTACCAAACTGTCCTGCACGAATATCATTGCTAGGAATTTGAGCATACAAACTTTCGTCCATAGCTTTGATGTTTCCAGCCCATTGATAGCTATAAGAGAAGATGTCCATTTGACCCCAGAAAGAGATTAATCCAATTCCTTGATCAGCAGTTAAATCAACTCCCCACATAGCGCCAGTCATGGCACCTAAATCATTGAATCCACCTTGATTAGGATCACCATTATAGACAACCTGTGATGGAGTCATTAACGAAAAAGGTCCTCCGTTTACAACAGCTTCTGCTGCACTAGCCATCCCTGCAAAGTTGCCTGCAGCACCATAAGCATAGGCTAGGATACCACGAGCTACCCATTGATCAATTTGAGACTTATCTCCACGAGAAAACCCGTCTAAGTAAGTCACTGATCTTTCAAGATCACTAATCATTAAATCGTATACATCACCTAAAGAAGATTTCGCAACATTTGGTGTTTGAGCATTTGTATAAATAGGAAGTGCATCTTGCGCTCTATCACTAGGATCATTGACGAATAATTGACTCAAGTAAAGGTATGCATATCCACGAGCTGCAAGTGCTTGTCCCATAAAGGCACGCGCATCAGCACTTTCTGGTTCAGAGTCTGTTCCACCAAGTGCGTCAATAACGTTGTTAGCTGCAAAAATAATTTTGTAGAAATAACGCCACTCTCTATAGTTGTGGCTTAAGGTGAAATCTACAGTAGTTTGCAATTCAGACATACTAGCCCAACGGCTATATGCTTTTCTAGCTAATGCCATATCACCAGATAAGATATCTGTTTTGATATCGGTACTTTTTTGACCGAAATCTTCGTGATTAGATGTTCCACCAGCTCCTGGTGAATACATAGTAGCATATATTCCTGCAACAGTTGCAGATTGTAATCCCGGGTTTAATGCTGAAGCTTCTGCAATCGTTTCAGCAGAAATTTGCTGAGTAGGGAATGTCTCTAAAAATTCGTCTTTACATCCTACAAGAAGAAGTCCTAAAGAGAATACGGTTAATTTTATTGTTTTTTTCATTATCTAAATGATTTAGAAGTTAATGTTTAATCCTAAAGTGATTGTAGTCAAAGGACTATATGTGTATCGGCTAGAGGTACCCGAAAGTGACGTAGTTGGATTGTACCCTTCACGTGCAGATAGTAAGAATAAGTTGTCTCCTGTAACAAAAATTCGTGCAGATGAAATTCCTGTGTTTTCGAATTCAACAGAAGGAATGTTATATCCAAATCTTAAACTAGCTAAATTTAGGTAGTCTAACTTTGTTAAGAAACGCGTTGAAGTTGAATTTTGATTTGTTTGTGTGTTTAAATCAACACGAGGAATATCGGTCACATCGCCTGGGTTTTGCCATCTATCGTTGATGTCGGGGTGGAAACCACTATCTGCATTTTGATTAGGATTGTCCATTAATGCTGCATACTGGAAGTCATATCCATACCCTCCTAAAGAGTACGTAAATAAAGCAGTAAGATCAAAGTCTTTGTATTCTGCATTTAGACTAAATGAACCTGCTAAATCAGGAATAGCACTTTTACCTACAAATTTCTTAGTGGCTTCAGAGTAATTTTCTGTAGTAGCTTCTAAAATTTGATCAGATGGGTTTTCAATTTTGTAGTCATATAGCGATAAAATCTCTTCTCCACTGTCAAATTCCCCATTTGAATCTGCATCTACATAACTCACATTCCATTGAGCTGCTCCAGTATCAGGATTTACACCAGCCCATTCTCTCATATAAAATTCACGAAGTGATTTTCCTTTTGCTTGAGAGAAATAACCATTGTCATTGATAAGTTTTTCTTCGTTTGTTGCTGGGTCAATTGGTAAACGAGTGTACTCGTTTTGGTTTTGACTTCCCATTAGGCGAATATCAAGTTTGAAATCTTCTTTATCAACAACGTGAAGGTTGATGTCAAATTCAACCCCTGTGTTTTTTAATCCACCATCGTTTACTGTTAAAGAGCGGTAACCCACAGAAGGCCCTACATTTCTAGAAACGATTAGGTTATCATTTTCTTTGCTATACCAGTCAAGGCTTACGCTAGCTAAAGTACCAACAGAAAAGTCTAAACCAACACCAATTTGTTCAGAGGTTTCCCAAGTTAAATCAGGGTTACCTTTAGAAGCAAATGCTAATGAGATATTATCGTTTAAGTTTGAAACATTAAAAAGGTTATATCCTGTGTAATATCCTACACGTTGTTCCCCTAATTGACCATAACTTGATCTCAGTTTCATGCTGCTAAAGATGTTTTGCGTTTTGAAGAAATCTTCATCACCAATACTCCAGCTAAATCCAACAGAACCGAAATCTCCCCATTTGTTGTTTACAAAGCGTGAAGATCCATCACGACGAGCGGTTACATTGATAAAGTACTTATCTTGAATAGAATAAGCAACGTTTGCAATATAACTTTCAAGGGTAAAGTCTTGTGTGTAAGAAGAAGGTGGGTTAGAAATAACCGCGTTGTCTAATTCACGCCCGAAAGGATCAACAAGTTTGTATTTGAAAGCACTTAAGCGATTTCTTTCCCAACGCGTTGCTTCGTGTGCAACTAAAACATTTAATGTTTGATTATCACCAATTGACTTGTTGTAAGTAAGACCATTAAATAACTGATAGTTTAAATATTGGTCTTTGACTTTTTGGATAGAACCTCCTTGACCTTTCGTACTTGAGTAGAAAGGCTCTTGTACACCGTCATAGTTATTCATTACATATTGTAAACCAAATCTGTTTTGCAATACTAAACCTTCGGCTAAATCAATATTGATTTCGAAATTCCCATTGAAGTTATGTGCAATTGTTTCATCGATACCTAGGTTAGCATCTGCAATTGAGTTAGTTAATGGAGAAAATCCTCTACTATACCCACTCTCATCAGAGTAATCATATCTATATCCTCCATAGATAGGATCTTCTACTCTATTTCCATCAGAGTCACGGAAATACAAAGGATAAATTGAAGGAATGTTTTGAGATAACCAGAAAACACTACTAGAACTGTTGTCTTGTCCGTTGTTGTTTGTTTCTTGGTAACTATATCCTAAACGGGTGTTGGTTTGTAACCAGTCTTTAGGACGGCTGCTTACGTTTAAGCGAGCAGAGTATCTTGAGAAATCAGAGTTAACAGAGTATCCTACATCATCAACAAAACCTAAAGAAGAGTAATAGGTTGTTGTTCCTGAACCACCAGAAATATTAACGTTAACTTCTTGACGAGAAGCATCTTGAAAAGCGTAGTCACTCCAGCGTTCTGGTGAATAACGACGCGTAACACCTGGACGTACAGTTTTTGTAACTGGGTCAATTAATTCACCACCGTCTGCAACATTCCACATGTTATAAGCAGGGCTAATCCCTAATGGGCCAAATAAGTTTGCATTTGCATCTGCAACTGGATCACCAGATCCGTTTGCAATGGCTCTTTGGTATTGACCATCCCACATAACAGAGATGAAATCCTCAGGGTTGTCTAAGGTAGGATACATAGGGATGAACTGCATATTTTTCCCTGTGCGAACTTGTACGCTTACGTTAGATCTTTCTGCACTTCCTTTTCTTGTTGTAATTACAATAACTCCATTTGCACCACGAGAACCGTAGATTGCAGTGGCAGAGGCATCTTTAAGTACGGTAGTTGTTTCGATGTCTTGTGGATTAATCGAGTTGATACTTCCGTTGAATGCGACACCATCTAATACAATTAATGGAGAAGTGTTTCCATTGACTGAACCAATACCACGAATTTGAATAGTAGAGGCTGAACCAGGTTGACCAGTTGAGTTAACAACTTGTATACCTGCAGCTTCTCCAGCTAAAGCTTGGGTAATGTTTGTAACGTTTTTTGTCGCAATGTTTTCAGCAGTAACTATCTTCGCACTACCCGTAAACGATTTGTTTCGCAAAGTTGTGTACCCCGTTGTTACAATAACTTCATCGAGTTCATTTCCTGCCGATAAGGTGATATTGAAATCATCGCTACTTGCGCTTACTTCAGCGGTAGCATATCCAATAAAACTAACTTCAAGAACAGCATCTTCTGCTACTTCAATCGAAAAGTTTCCGTCGAAATCTGTCGATACACCATTGCTTGTTCCTTTTTCAATAACAGTTGCACCTGGTAGAGGAAGACCTCCTTCGTCAAGTACTATACCTGCTACAGTCTTTTGTGCCCACCCGCTAAATGCCATAAGCATAAAGGCAGATGATAATAGTAATAGTTTTTTCATGTTATATATATAGTTAATAGCCACCTAAGATATTTAAAATTAATTAGTTCAAAAAATAAATAAGCCATAATTCAATAAAAAAAGGGAGATGTTTTTACATCTCCCTTTTAAATACGTTATCTGATTAAAATTACCCTCTATTTTCTAAAGCAGTAAAGAAATTAATGAGGTCAAAATCAGTTTTAATTTTCTTGTATTCTTTTTTTAAGTCACCCGCAATTTTGCGGTCTTCATCTTTTAAGAATTTAGCAATTTTAGACACTTTTGTCTCTATGGGAACCGCAGTAGAATTATTGACACTTAAATAGTAATCTACCTTTGGAACAAAGCGCGGAGGGAAGGATCTTTCATAAGAAGTTCTAGCGGTGGTTGCTTCTCTAAATTCTTTCACCTTTCTTACATAAAGGGTGTAGTTTTTCCCTTCATATAAAACGATAAGATAGCCTAATTCGTTTGATACTAAATCTTTTCGTTTAAATGGTAAATAAACAAACTTCTCGTTGTTGATATAACAGATTACTTTAGGGCTTTGAATAATAATTTCTTTCGCCTCTTTTTGTTCGGGATATTCTCCTATTTCAATTTCATCATTAAAAGAGTTATATCGAAAATAACTATCCCCTTTTACCTTTCTTCCAAAATAATCTAAAGATCCTTTTTGAAACTTTTCCTCAAAAAAAGGAGATCCTTTAATTGAGCTAGTTA
>JBELLO010000041.1:3042-12319 GCA_042096495.1 Candidatus Arcticimaribacter sp. | reverse complement strand
TAAGGTGTCCACTGACAAAGTCGGCGTGAAAATGCGTTTCAAAAATGTATTTCACCTTCGCTTTGGCTTTAGCCACACGATCTAGATAAGGCTGGACTTCTCTTAAAGGATCAATAATGGCGACTTCTCCTTGACTTTCGATATAATATGCCCCTTGAGAAAGGCATCCGGTATAGATTTGTTCAATAATCATAATTAGGTGTAAAATTAAATTTTATTTCGTTGTGAAGCGATTGATTTTTCGATTTCAGAAGGTGCAGAACCTTGGATAGCATTTAAGGCTGCATCTAAAGAAGAATAAATAGAGGTTTTATTAGAAGTGCCAAACATCCCTTTTTTATGAAAACGATCCCGCAATGGGCCGTTTAATCCTGTCCAGTGAATGGTGACACCTTGAGCGTTTAATTCTTCCATCCAACTGGAGAGCATTTCAAAGGCTGTTGCATCGATATAGCTAATGGGTGCCGCGGCAATGACGAGGTGTTTTACGGGTTGCTCTTGTGCCTCAATTAAGGCAGAAAAAGCCTGTTTAAAATAGCGTTGATTTCCAAAGAAAAGTTGCCCGTCAAAGCGAAGGATAAGCACCTGGGGATAGGTTACTACATCTTTTGTAAAACGATCGATATTTTTAAAATAATGGGTGTCTTTGATGCGGCCTAAAACAGCAATATGTGGCTGAGTGTTTTGATAAATCATATATAATAAAGCGACAAAAACGCCCAGCATAATACCTTCTTTAATCCCTACAAATAAGGTGATGCAAAAAGTAAAGGCAAGAATGTAAAATTCATTTCGGTTGTTTTTCCATAACTGTTTAGGGTAGCTTAAATCGATTAATTTTCCAACAGCGACTAGGATAATGGCACCTAAAATTGCGGTTGGAAGATGATAAAAGAAAGCGGTAAAAAAGAGGAGTGTAAGCCCTACAACAGCAGCGCTAAACAAGGCAGCAACGCCAGACTTAGCTCCTGCATCGTGATTGACTGCGGTGCGAGAAAACCCTCCTGTAGTTGGGTAAGATTGAAATAAGGAGCCAATAATATTCGCCGTTCCTAAGGCGATTAATTCTTGGTTAGCGTCGAGGTGATTGGTTTTTTCTTTTTCTTCTATTGCTTTTGCAACAGAGATGGCCTCCATAAAAGCAATCAAGGCTAGAGTAAGGGCTAAGGGGATTAAATCGTATACCTGACTTAAACTAGCGCTGGGGAGTTCAAAGGCAGGAAGACCTTCTGGGATTTCTTTCACTACCCTAACTCCTAGGGCTTCCCAGTTGTTTTGCGCTGCGATAAAGGTGCCTAACAGCACCAAAATTAACGCGCCGGGTAGTTGGGGAAAGAAGCGTTTGATAAGGAGCAAAAAAGAAACCCCCAAGACACTAATAAGGACGCTTAATAAATGCGCTTGAGGGCCTAATTCCAACAAAAAGGAAAAAAGTTCGTGTAGTTTGTTACTTCTAGGAAGGTCAATTCCTAAAATATGATTGAGTTGACTTAATGCGATGATAATGGCTGCCGCAGAGGTAAACCCGCTAATAACCGGCTTCGATAAAAAGTTGACAAGAAAGCCTAGTTTTAGACTTCCTAAAAGCAGTTGAATCCCCCCCATAAACAAGGCGAAAAAAGTCGCTAAAGCAATATACTCTCCTGTAGAACTTAAAGAGAGCGCTCCCAAACCTGCTGCGACTAAAAGGGAGTCCATGGCGACTGGCCCTACAGCCAGTTGTCTAGAGGTGCCCATAAGTGCATAGACCACTTGTGGAAAAAGGGCGGCATATAAACCATAAACAGGAGGTAGCCCAGCAATCATGGCATAGGCCATTCCTTGAGGGATCAACATGATTCCCACCGTTAACCCTGCAAAGGCATCATTTTTTAAGGCAGAAGAAGAATAGTCTTTTGCCCATTCAAAAACCGGAAAGAATTGTTTTATCAGGTTCATCATTAGCACAAAAGTACAATTGCAAATCCATTCTTATTGTAACCCAGGTTACACTGGGTCAAAAAGCTCAATAGCGTTGCGATGCAAACGTATTTTATTTTCTACTTCAAGTCGCTTGAGCAAACGAGAAATGACCACCCTAGAGCTGTGCATTTCTTGGGCAATGGTTTGGTGGGTAATGGATAAGGTGTTTGCTTTTACGACTCTTTTCTTTTCCAATAAATATTCCCAGAGGCGTTTTTCGAGTTGATCAAAAGCGATACTGTCGACAGTGGCTAATAGTTCTTCCATGCGTTTATGGTAGCTTTGAAAAATAAATTTTCGCCAGCTGGGGAAACGTGTAGACCAGTCTTCTACCGCAGTTAAAGGTACCATGATTAATTGTGAGGGAAGTTCTGTTACCGCACGGATTTGACTTTTTTGCTGGCCCATTTCCCAAGCCATCGTCATGGTACAAGAGTCCCCTTCTTCTAGATAATAAAGCAAGAGTTCATCGCCATTGACGTCTTCACGGGAAATTTTAATGGCACCACTCAACATTAAAGGAACACCTTTAATCGGCTCGCCTATATCCATTAACTCAAAGTCTGCAGGGACATCCCTTAGGGTGCCAACCCTAGTAATTTCCTCGAGTAAGGCTTCTTCAAAAATTTCTCCAAAAAGACTTTTTAATGCAACAATCACAGCGAACTACTTTAATTTGATTTAAAAGTACTTAATTAAAGTGGTAGTTGTGAATTTTACTATTTCTTACTTTCTACAATAAAAGTTTCTTCCCACGCTTTTTGAAAGGCGATATAGTCTGGGGTGCTTCCCAGCCACTCTTCATAAGTTTTTAGATGTTGGTCTTCTCCGTCTTTTAGGGCTTCAAAAGCACAGTTGAGCCATTGTAAATGTTCTTTTTCGCTCATCTCATTAAAGTTGAGATAGCGCAACCTTACGCGACAATCATCGGGGAAAGCAGCAGAAGAAGAATAAAGCGAAAACAGCGTAATGAGGAGTAATGTTTTCATACAAAAGTTGATTTATGGTTACTTAAAATTACAAAAAGCAATTGATTGTCCAAGGCTTTTTTTGGCAAGGGATTAACCATTACGTTTTTTGCTTTAAAAAGAAGCTAAGGCTTATTTCAAAAAAAAGACTGCACAAGTCTGCGTTGTAGCTGATTCATTTATTATTTTTGCCTTAAGTTCATACTTCGCTGCGGCGAAAGAACGGGTCCTATAGCTCAGTTGGTTAGAGTAGCTGACTCATAATCAGTTGGTCCCTGGTTCGAGCCCAGGTGGGACCACCAACAAAAAACCTCAACTTGTCAAAATAAAACTCGTTGAGGTTTTCTCTTTTTCGTTTTGAGGGGCAGTCAAATTAGTTACCAAATCATTAAGCCAGTATTTGGGTTTTGTTAAACAAGTCATTTGCCCTTTACACTTTATTAATAATTCGTTTTCAATTAGTTACAAAGCAAGTAGACTGTTTTAGGTTACTTTGTAAAATGAAAACTTCCCGACAGATCGATTTAGTTGTAATTTCTGATGTTCATTTGGGCACCTATGGATGTCAAGCCAAAGAATTATTGAAATACCTCAAGTCTATTGATCCTAAAACAGTCATTCTAAACGGAGACATTATCGACATCTGGCAGTTTAACAAGCGCTATTTTCCTAAGCCTCACATGAAAGTAATCAAGCATTTGTTAAAGTGGATTGTAGACGGAAAAGAAATTCATTATTTGACCGGCAACCATGATGAGATGTTTCGAAAATTCAAAGGCTTTGAATTAGCGAAGTTTAAGATCTCGAACAAACTTGTTTTGGACTTAGACGGAAAAAAAGCCTGGTTTTTTCATGGAGATGTTTTTGATGTTACCATGCAATATTCAAAATGGTTAACCCGCCTGGGGGGGATAGGCTATGACTTTTTGATTTTACTCAACAGCTGTATCAATTTTGTATTAGCTAAAGTCGGTAAAAACAAACTCTCCCTCTCTAAAACCATAAAAAACAGCATTAAGGGTGCCGTTAAATACATCAACCGTTTTGAAGAAATCGCGGTGGAAATCGCTAGTTCTAACAAGTTTACTTATGTTGTTTGCGGCCATATCCACCATCCCAATATCAAAGATTATAAAGTAGGAAACCAAAAGATCACTTACCTCAATTCTGGGGATTGGATCGAAAACCTTACCGCTTTAGAATACCATAATGGAGAATGGTCCATTTATAAACACGATCAAAGTCTTTATGAAGAGAGCCTAAATGGTGAAATGGACAAATCAAACAAAGAACTTTTCAATGAAATGCTAGTAGAATTTAATATGATGAAGAGCCAATGAAAGTTTTATACGCAATACAAACAACGGGGAATGGACACATAAGTAGGGCAAAAGAAATCATCCCTTATTTAGATCGTCGATTCCAGTATGATGTCATGTTAAGTGGACCAAAAGATCACCTTGATTTAGGCCATCCAGTCAAACACCACTTTAGGGGTTTAACCCTTCATTATGATAAATCTGGAGCAATTCACTGGCGAAAAACCCTCCTTAAGAACAACTTTTTTCAATTTATTCGAGATGTTTTTTCCCTTCGGGTACATGAGTATGATTTAGTCATCACTGATTTTGAGCCTGTTTCTGCTTGGGCGTGTAAGCTAAGAGGAGTGCTTTCTTTCGGGCTGAGCAATCAAATCTCCCTATGGCAAAAAAAAGCCCCAAAACCTAAAAAACAATTTAGCGTTTCATTAAAGTACTTGAAGAAATTTGCGCCAACAGATCTGGAATACGGCTTCCACTATCAAAAATTTAACAAACGGATATTCTTTCCAATCATACGGACTAAATTGAGGGAACTCAACGTTTCAAAAGGCGGGGGTATAGTGGTCTATCTACCGGCCTATGATCTCAATAATATTACCGAAGTTTTGTCTTTATTTCCAGCAATAAAATGGAATGTCTTTACCAAAGAAATTAAAGAAGAAACCCAACAAGGATCCATCCATATCCGTCCAATTAATGAAGAGCATTTCCTTAACGCACTAGCGCAATGCGATGGCGTAATCACGAATGCTGGATTTGCTACCACTTCAGAAGCATTGTATCTGGGGAAACCGCTACTCACGATTCCTATGCGGGGTCAAATCGAACAAAACTACAACGCCTTTGCCTTGAAGAAAATGGGCGTGACTGTGCTCAAAAAATTAAACGTTGATAAAGCAGAGCGAATTAAAGGTTGGTTAGACCAGCCCAAAGTGGTGCAAGCAGATTTTGAAAATGATTTGAATTATTTAGTAGATCAAATTGCCCTTGATTATATCAAAAGCAAATACATCGGTAAAGTCGTTTACAACTAACGAGAGTTTTGTTAACCCCTTGATCACTTCTCTTTATAAAAACCGCCTTTTCAAGATTACCTAAGACGTCAAGTCACAGAAAAACCATAGTATTGCAAAAAAAGAAGGCAACTATTTTTCAATGCTATGAGAAAAAAGGTTCTTGTTATACTATCATTTTGCTCAATATTTTCCTACGCTCAGGACAGTTTTCGCCCGCCCTTAGTCGATGAAAAGGAGTTCGTTATTGATGGGCGATTAGAAGAAGAAATCTGGCAAACAGCGACCCAAGTCCCGTTTGACATAGAGTTTAATCCAGCAAACAATCAACCGGCTCAAAAAGAGACCACTGCTTATATTGCTTATTCTAGTACCCATGTTTTTATTGGGGTCTATGCAAAGCATGACCCAAAGGCTATTCGCGCCTCCATTCGTCCTCGGGATGATCGAAACATATGGAATGATGATGTCGTTTTGGTACGACTAGATCCTTTTGCCGATGCGCGATTTAACATTGGTTTAGCCGTGAACGCACTGGGCAGTCAATTTGATGTAAAGCAAATCAATGCCTTAAGTGACGAGCAGCGCTATGACAGCTCTTTTAATGTCAATTTTGAATCCAAAGGGGTTATCGTTGAAGATGGGTATCAGATTGAAATGAAGATCCCTTTTGCAGAGATTCCCTTCCCTAATGGGACAGACCAGATGTGGCGGGTAAACTTCTACCGTCGCTATGTTGAAAATGGAAATGATATAGAAGTAAGCAGCCAAATTCGCGACCGTAACAACAGCTGTGTGGTTTGTCAAACCACCGATCGTCTCTATTTTAAAAACATCAAAATAGAAAAACGCAAAGAGTTATTACCTTATATATCGAGTAATATTCAAGGCGAAAGACAAACGCCTACAGCCTCCATTGATTATGGAAATTTAAACGCAAAGATAGGCCTTGGCCTTAACCTGGATCTCAATAAAAACACTAGTTGGGAAGTCACGTTAAACCCAGACTTTTCTCAAGTCGAGGCAGATGTTACTCAGATTGACGTCAACTCCTCTTTCTCACTACAATATCCAGAACGTCGCCCGTTTTTTAATCGCGGGATAGACCTGGTTAATTTCGCCGATGGCGCTTTTTATTCTCGTTCGATTGTCAACCCCTCTGTGGCCTCAAAAATCCTTAGCCAAGGGCGAAAATCTCGCCTCTTTTTATTGAATGCATTAGATCAAAACTCGCCCTATTTAGTAGGAGGAGAAGACCGCTCTTATATCGGAGAAGGAGGTAAAAGTCTGGTCAATGTATTACGCTATCAACACCTTTTAAATCCCCAAGCGCGTTTTGGCGGCGTTATGATGAATCGCTTTTATGACGGGGGTGGCTATGGTCATTTATTTGGGGTAGATGGTTTATTTTTATTAAACCAAAACTGGCGATTGAGCTTTGAATTATTCAAAAATGTCAACAAAGAACCAGAACAAAACTGGATCGATACCGATCAAAGCATTCAAGGAAAAACAATCGCACTAGACGGAGATAAATTAAACGGCGATGCCCTCTACATACAGCTCTATCGAAAAACCGAATTTTGGCAAAGCTATTTATACTACCGCAACATTTCTCCCCAGTATCGCGCTGATGTAGGTTTTGTCGTCAAAAACAACCGTCAATGGGGAACCTTTTATCACGAGTACCTCAATATTTTGAACAAACCCGGGATACAATCTTTTGGTTTTGGGACTAAAATCGACCTGGTTTATACCTTTGAAAAGTTGTATAAAAACTTTAGTGTTGATCTGTTTGCATCGATCAAAACTTATGGTCAAACAGAACTTTCTTACACCCTAGATTACGATGCGCGAAAAGTGTTTTTAAACATCCCCTTTAAAAACCTGCCCACCCACACCTTCTCTATCAATGGCGCCCCGAGTGAGGCCTTTAACTTTAGGGCAAACATTGATCGTGGAAGAGACTTGTCTTTCAATGAAGAAATACCAGAAGTAGGAAAAGTTCGCTCTGCCTTTATGACCTTGAGTTTTCAGCTTAATAATAACTTTACCATTAACCCATCTTTGCGTTATTCTCGCCTGGAACGCATCAATGGGGGAGAAGATTATTTTAACGGCACCATTGCCCGCATGAACCTGCGCTATCAGTTTAGTAATGCCTTTAACATTCGTTTAGTGGCAGAGAAAAACAGCTTTACCAATCAGTTCTTTTTACAACCGCTCGTCCAGTGGAATCCTAACCCTTCAACCATCTTTTATTTAGGAGGAAACCAAAACACCCTTGAAGAAATCGACGAACTGCAGTTTCAACTATTTCAGTTCAATCGCACCCAGTTCTTTTTTAAGTTTCAATATTTGATCGGGATTTAATAACATAAAATAAGTGCGATTTTTTTTACATTGTAGTGCTAATAACTACTTCAATGAAAAAAATATATCTTTTCCTCGCCCTTTTGACAATGTCGTTTACTTTTGGTCAAGACCATCAAGCGGTTTTAACTAAGCTAGACAAAGACGCAGACCGTTATGCGAATATCGCACTAACCATTTGGGATTATGCCGAGATGGGTTATCAAGAAGAAAAGAGCAGTGCGCTTTTGCAAAAAACCTTAGCCGACGAAGGCTTTACTATAAAGAAAGGTGTGGCTGGGATCCCTACTGCCTTTGTTGCAGAATACAACAATGGAGGACCTGTGATCGCCATTTTAGGAGAATATGACGCCTTACCGGGGCTGTCACAAAAAGCAGTGGCGTATAAGGTCTCTAACGGTAAACGCGCTGGTCATGCCTGTGGGCATCACCTCTTTGGCACCGCTTCTGCCGCTGCCGCAATAAGTTTAAAAAACTATGTTAAAAAGAATAAAATCAAGGGAACAGTTCGCTTTTATGGTTGTCCGGCAGAAGAAGGTGGCTCAGGAAAAGTCTACATGACCCGCGCTGGTTTATTTGACGATGTTGATGTTGCCCTTCACTGGCATGCCGGGAGCGGGAACTCTGCGAATCCGCGACCAGCCTTAGCCAATAAATCGGCGAAGTTTCGTTTCTATGGACGTTCTGCCCACGCTGCAGCGGCACCTCAAGAAGGACGGTCTGCACTCGATGCAGTAGAAGCCATGAACTATATGACCAATTTAATGCGCGAGCATATGGACACTTCATCAAGGATTCATTATGTCATTACCCGCGGGGGAGAAGCGCCTAATGTAGTGCCAGATTTCGCCGAAGTATATTATTATTCTCGCCACCCTAAAAGAGATGAGGTAATCAAATTGTTTGATCGCATTGTAAAAGCCGCAGAAGGTGCTGCTATGGGAACGGGAACCACCATGGATTATGAAATGATTGGCGGAACGCACGACCTTTTATATGTCCCTAGCTTACAAAAAAGAGTGCATAAAAACTTTCAAACCATAGGCGGTTATGAATATAATAAAGAAGAGATGGCATTCGCCAAAGAGATTTCAAAATCCCTAGGCAAACCCCTCAACATGGACTATATCAATGGAATTGAGCCCTATGATGTCAATGCAAAAGCAGGGGGATCAACAGATGTAGGCGATGTAAGTTATGCTGTTCCTACAGCAGGTTTACGCGCTGCGACTTGGGTTCCCGGAACTCCAGCGCACAGTTGGCAAGCCGTTGCTGCAGGGGGAACTTCTATCGGCTCAAAAGGACTAATGATCGCTGCAAAAGCCTTGACATTAACGGGCATGCAATTATTTGATGATCCATCCATTATTGAAGCGACGAAAAAAGAATTCTTACAAATTAGAGGAGAAGACTTTCAATACATCCCTTTATTAGGAGACCGCGAACCGGCCCTAGATTATCGCAATTAAGATGAAAAAGCAAGTTTTTATTCTTCTTGCGCTACTCGCCTTAAAAGGTCAGGCGCAAGAAATAACGGCGCTAGAATTATTAGACAAGAGCATTGCCTATCACGATCCAGAGGGGAAATGGGCTAATTTTAAAGGGAGCTTTACCATTAAAATGGAAACGCCTAAGCGAC
>JBELLO010000041.1:0-2942 GCA_042096495.1 Candidatus Arcticimaribacter sp. | reverse complement strand
TAAAGGATCCAGGCACACAGCTAGACCCTAAAGTTTATACCAAAACCTTAAAGGGAATTTCTTACCACTGTTTAAAGGTGACCTATGATGAAAGTGTAGGGAAAGACACCTGGTATTTCTACTTAGATAAAACCACCGCTCAACTGCGCCATTATCAATTCTTTCATGACGAAGCAGCGAACGACGGGGAGTATATTCTCTTGTCTGGCGAAGCCAATATTGAGGGCATTAAAATGCCCAAAGATCGGGCCTGGTATATGAACGCAGACAACCGTTATTTGGGCACTGATTTTTTATTGAATTAATCTATCTAAGGTCTTCTTTCCACTACTGGATGGTTCTTTTGTGCCAGATCTCATGCATGGGACCACCTTTACTGTTAAAGCCTTTATGGTACCAGTCATCTTCTTTTTGGGTGAATTCAAAAGGGAGAACCTTTCCTACTTTGCTGTTGTCTCTAGAGAAATATTCTAGGGTTTCGACATAGTTACCATCTTGAGCGGTATAGGTTCCCCCGCCAGAGCCCATAAAGCGCATTGAGGCGGTGTCAAAAGCAGTCCATTGAAAATGACCGTCGAGCAATAACTTCATGGTTTTTCTCGAGCGGGTTAAATCGCGTCGTTGTTCCCCTTCAGGTTTTACACGACCAGCCATTAACCATTTTCCCTCAAGGGCTTGATCGTCTTTAGAGACATTTGTCCAGCCTTTTTGTGTATAAGCCATGCTCTTTAAGCTGTCTTGCGCATAGTTAGAATTGAATTCAAAACTTACTTCAATTCCCTCTTCGGCTTTTTGATAAAAGCCTCCACGCGTAAAAGCGAAAGCCCCGTCTTCTTGTTGATAAACGGTTTCGATAAGGTAAGTATCATCCATCAAGATGCGATGGTTTTGCTCTCCTTCACTAAAATGAAATACCTGTGCACACAGGCTAGCAGGAAGGAATAAAAGGAGAGTAATTTTTTTAAAGAGTGTCATAATTATTTATTTACAGTGAAAGTTGTTTCGTCTTTTCCGATTCCTTTTAGGGTGATGGATTTCCATGCTTTAGGGAGTTGCGAAGAAAGTTGTTTTACTCCGTCTGCTTGAATGTCGAGACCGCCTAAACCAAAGAGAGCGGCTTGTAACATCCCCCCTGCGCCTGTGGCGAAATAGGGGTTCGTTCCCCCGGCGGTTTCAGCGATGACATTAAAGGGCGGAAGCTCGTTAGGCTGATAGCTTTTTTCAAACATTTTATAAGCGCGCTCTGGCTTGCCTGCACGGGCGGCTAAGACCGATAAAATGGCTCCTCCCATGGCAGGGCCATCTGGAGAAAGACGGGGTTCATAATAGTTGAGGTCGCGAACAATGTCTTCTTTTTTAGTGACCACTTTTAAAGGATAGGCCAGTAGGTTGACATCGGCTTGTTTGATGATTTGCCCTGCATAAGTTTCGTTTTCTTTGGTGGTTCCATCAGGGAACTTTAAGATGGGAATGTTTGCGGCAACCTTACGCCAATCAGCAGGGGGATTTTTCCCTAAAGCTTCTGCTGCAAGGCTGGCATATTCCATCACAGTTTTTACCATTCCATTCGTAAAGGCGTTGTTGTCGATGTTTTCTTCCCATTCATTTGCCCCGATTACATTATTGATTTCATAACGCCCAGGACCTTTTCGCTCTACCCGACGAGACCAAAATGCCGCCACTTCTTTTAAGACAGGATAGCCTCTTGTGGCAAGCCATTCTTTGTCTTGTGTCACTTGATAATATTTCCAAAACGCCCAACCCACTGTTGCAGTGATATGTTGCTGGAAGGGCCCCGTTAGGGCCCAAATGGGGGTGTCCTCAGAGCCATCTTCAGCAGATTCCCAGGGGAACATCGCCCCGTCATATCCATGCGAGAAAGCATTTTCTTTGGCTGCGCCTAAACGTTGAAAGCGATACTCTAAAAGGGAGCGCGCAATCTCGGGTTGAAGGACCAGTAAAGGCGGATACATCCACAATTCTGTATCCCAAAAAACATGACCATTGTAGCCTAAACCAGAAAGCCCCATGGGCGAAAGAGAGTAAGCGGTCCCCTTGCGGGCAAAAGAATACAGGTGATATATCGCAGAGCGCACCGCGCGTTGTGAGCGCAAATCTCCCTCGATTTCGATATCGCTTTTCCACAATTCTTTCCATGCGTTTTGATGAGAAGTATATAAGCGCTCGATGCCTTCAAGTTTAGCAAAGAGGGTCAAGCGTTCTGCCTCGTTGTGTGGGTCATTGTTCTGCACCGATGATAGGGTTGAACCTACAAGAGCAAAACGATAGGTTTCTCCTTTTTTAAGTTGTTTTTTAAACTTCATCAAGTGCATGTTATAGTCCCAGTCTTCGTGGATAATTTTGGGTTCATGCCCGTGTTTTTCTGGAAAAATAAAAGAAGTTGAGGCTGCAAGTTTTTTATTCCCAGGACTAAAACCTACAGAGCTCATTAAAGGAATCAAGACATGCGGGCGATCAATTTCTGCATATAGATTGCGTACATCAGAGATGTGATTAGGGCTTTCTATATAATTGATCGGGACAATTTCTACATCGTCTAAGGCCGTGATTTCAACAATACTCATTGCCGTATAGGGCAAGTTGCGCAAGGACATCAATTGATGTTTTACAGCGACCTTTTTAGGCAAATTAAAGGTGGTAATTAGCGTTGCATTTTGCATGTCTAGGGTCTGGGCATAGTCGCTAATTTGTTTGCGATCGATGCGCCGTTGATCCACCTCTAAATGCATATTCATATGGCTAAAGGTCTTGAGGATATTGCTTACTCGACCGCGTTGATAATAGTCATAAACTCCATTAAGGACAACGTCTTTCACCTTTAAAGGATCTGGAGAAGAAACCATGCCTACCATTCCATTAGCGACAGTTACCCCATAATAGTTGTTGGGGTTAATTTCATCGGCAACAATATGCCATGGAGA
>JBELLO010000040.1:0-12386 GCA_042096495.1 Candidatus Arcticimaribacter sp. | reverse complement strand
GTGCTGCTCTTGCAATCAATTCAAGGACATCTTTCTTATAGTTTCCTTTTTTAACAGAGGCTAAAAAGCCTTTTGGCTTGTTCAATAAAACATAGGTAGGCTTATCAGCATTAATGCGCTGACCATCAAATTTAACTTCGTCTCCAGGTTGGACTTGATAGCCCATTTCGGTAACGATTTTTCCATTGACCTTAACGGTTCCTAAACTAATGTGCATATCGGCTTCTCTTCGTGAACACAGACCAGAGTTAGCAATGAATTTATTGAGTCGAATCGTATTTTTTGTTGCCATCTTATTTCTCGTTATCTTTTATTTTAAGGGTAGTTTGTCTTTCTCTATTAATGCTTAGCTGGGTAACATCTGGGCGAGAGTAATGCCCTACAGGATCAAAGTTTTGTCGCTCTTCATATACCCTATCTAAGTTAAGAGTATGACAAAAGACTCCTTCCTTTTCTATAATAGGGGGAACCAGCCATTCACCATTTGGGCCTGCGATAGCAGAGCCTCCATTAGCCAAAATATCTGGTGCATTTTCCAGTAGTTCTTTAAGGTAGGGGGTGTCGGCAGGAAAATCTATTTTGCGCATTAAACTTGAAACTGAAACCATAAAGGAACGTGACTCTCTGGCCACAAAACGGGTAATATCTTTGGTATTATGATCACCTCCTGGCCAAACAGCTACATGCAAATTTTCGCCTTGAGCATACAGTGCAGCACGTGGTAGGGGCATCCAGTTTTCCCAACAATTTAGTCCGCCCAGAGTAAATCCATTTAACTCATGCACCCTTAATCCATGTCCATCTCCTGGAGCCCAGGTTAGACGTTCGTCATAGGTGGGTTGTAATTTTCGATGAATCGAACGTATAAGACCTGTTTCATTGATATATACTAAAGAACAATATAGACTATGTCCTCCACGGTTTTTTGGGCGTTCTATTAGCCCTAAATAGACGGCTAACTTCAATTCTTTCGCTAGGGCACAAATTTCATCTAGGTCCCCTGCTTCGATTTGCACCGATTGTTTTGAATAATGTGCATGTAAGGTTTTATTGACCGGTAATTCCCATTTAGCTCCCTGGGTTAAAGCTAACCAAAAGGGATAACCCGGTAAAAAGCCTTCTCCAAAAACAATCAACTGAGCCTGTTTATTAGCCGCTTCTATCATTGCGTCTTTCGCTTTTTCAAGCGTCGCTGATTTGTTTAACCATATTGGCGCAAGCTGCGCCATGGCAACGGTAATACTTTGGCTCATAGTATTGATTTAAATTGTATAACGCACTAAAACGATGCTACCTACACCCGCTAAAATTAAAAACTTTAGCAAATTATGAAGCCAAAGATACGCCTTTTGCCCATCGGCTTTCCATAAGAGGATCAATAATCCCACAAGAAATGGCAGGGTACTTAAAAAATAGTAATACATCATCCCTAATTGCTCTTTTTCTGACAGCAAGAAAGAAACTGCTATAGCGGCAAAAAGCATTAGAAGCGTTAAAATATATTTGGTTGTTTTAACCCCAAAAACAACTGCAACAGTGCTGTAATTTCTTACCCAGTCTCCCTTGAAGTTTTGCAAATCTTTGACTAAATCGCGAATAAGAATAATCAAAAAAAGAAAACTTGCATGGTACATCACCCAAGTCGAAAGATTATTAAAATACAAACTTATCGCAAAAAAAGGGGTAATGGCTAGCACAGCGGCAAAGACATTACTAGCCCAGAAGGTCTTTTTCAATAGGTGGCTATACAGCCAAATTGCCAGCATGTAAACAAAGAAAAATAACACCGCCTTGTAACTAACAAAAAATGACAAACCTAAACACAGTAAATTGAAAAAAGCATAAAAAAACAATTGCAAATCTGGCGCAATAAGCTGATGCAATAAATATTGTTTAGGGCGGTTAATCCGGTCTTTTTCTGCGTCATAAAAATTATTGATTAAGTAGCCCGCTGCAATGGCTAAAGAAGAAGCTAACACCAATAAAAATAAACGATGGTCTGTTAAATGTTCTATCCATGTTTTCTGGGGCGCAAGAATATAACGCGCACTTAAATACTGCGCCAGAACAAGAACTAAAATAGTATATCCTCTTGTTGAGGCGAACACGCCAAAGAAAGGCAGAAAAAAAGAATCGAAGGAAGTGTTGGAGAAAAGCCGCATGCTTTTCAGAAATTATAGACCACTTCTAGTTGGTAGTCTTTTAAGGCTAATTTTGCTTTCTCTATATCCTCTGTAAAACCAAGGATATAGCCCCCACCACCAGAACCACATAGTTTGAGATAATAGTCGTTTGTCTCCAATCCCTTTTTCCATAAAGCGTGAAATTTTTCAGGGATCATGGGCTTAAAGTTATTCAAAACCAGATGCGATAATTTTTTAGTATGGGTAAAGAGGGATCTTAAATTTCCTTTAAGAAAGTCTTCAATACACTGATCTGTATATTTAATGAACTGGTCTTTCATCATTAAACGAAAAGACTCTTGCTCCATGCTTTGCATAAAAATAGACACCATCGGTGCAGTTTCTCCTACTATCCCACTATCCAATAAAAAGACAGCTCCTTTTCCTTCTGGATTTTGAGAAGGAATACCAGTGGGCTCTATGCTATTCTTTGAGTGAATCAATAAAGGAAGGCTTAAATAACTGTTCAATGGATCTAAACCTGAAGATTTACCGTGAAAAAAAGATTCCATCGCAGCAAAAACTGCTTTGAGTTGAACCAGTTTATCTTTGGTCAAGTTTTCTAAAACGGTGATTTTATCTAGCGCATATTGATCGTAAATAGCTGCAACTAGTGCACCACTACTCCCTACTCCATATCCCTGCGGAATACTGCTGTCAAAATACATCTTTTGTGCAAGATCTGATGCTAGACGTTCCCAGTCAAAGGTGACAACCTCTTCCGAAATTGTTTTTAAATGTGCACAAAAGCTTTTTAACTTTTCATGCGAATCTTCAAACTGGGTGGGAGCATTTAATTTTAATGCACCGCGATAGAAATTATAGGGTATAGATAGGCCTTTGGAATCTTTAATGATCCCATATTCTCCAAAGAGTAGAATTTTAGCGTAAAATAATGGGCCTCTCATAGCAGGACAAACTTACAACATTTTAGCGCCAGTACCAACATGATCTTCAATGTAATGTCCTGCTTCGCAATAAGAAGCAAGTTCTGATGCGATAAAATCTTGAATCTTTTTTTTGTGTTCTTGTGGATAAAGCAAGTGTACATTTGCTCCTGCATCAAGGGTAAAACACAAGGGTAGTTTTGTGTCTTCTCTAAACGCCCATATTTTATTTAGCACCGCTAAAGTGTTGGGTTGCATCAATACAAAATAAGGGTTTGACGCCATCATCAAAGCGTGTAAAGTAAGGGCTTCTAATTCGACTAGTTGCATAAAGTCGTCCAGTTCCCCTTTGACTAGAATAGCCATTAAACGCGTCATATGCTGGTGTGCTTGTTCAAATCTTGCGATGGCATAAGGGTGATTTTCCATCAATTGGTGCCCCAGGGTGCTACTCACCTTTTTTTGCCCTTTATCAATAATCAAAATGGTGTCTTGATAGGTGCGAAAAACAGGATGAATTTCTTGATCTATACAAGTGGCAAATGCTTGCGAGCTCCCTTGAATGGCCTTTGTCTCTCCCCACGACATCATAGGACCTTGAATGCTTCTTGCTGCACTTCCTGATCCTAATCTTGCTAAAAACGAGGCCTTTTGATAAAAGACTTCTTTAGATACAAAACCAGTCCCTTGTTCTTCTATACTAAGTAAAGCGAGTGCCAGTGCACTCATACTTGAAGCAGAAGAAGCAATCCCACTACTATGCGGAAAAGAGTTTGTGGAAGATATCGTTAAATGATGCTCGAATAAATAAGGGCAAAAGGATTTAATCCGATCAAAAAAAGCTTCCATTTTAGGATGAAAAGATGGCTGCTCTTTCCCTTCAAATAAGAAAGAAAAAGAGAATTGCTGGTCCTTTTCTTTGGGTTTGAATCCCAAATGTGTTGTGGTCGCACAATTGGTTAGGGTAAAACTTAATGAAGGGTTTTGCGGCAACTGATTCCCGTATTTTCCCCAGTACTTTACTAATGCGATATTTGATGGGGAAGACCAACTCACTTTTCCTTCTTGTGCTGGAAAATTCGAGGGTATAAATTCTTTTTCAATAGTCATGGGTTAAAGATAAGACATTCAATGGCATGATGCTTCAAATAATATTTTCTACCTTTCTTTTTCTAAAAAAAGAGATGAACCGAAAGCTAAAAACTGTTATTGGAATAAGTGTTGCAGTCTTTTTATGCCTAAGTATTGGTGGGTTATCTGGGTTTATTACGCAGGCGGCAATACCCACGTGGTATGCGGGGCTTGATAAACCTTTTTTCACTCCACCTAACTGGCTTTTTGCACCTGTATGGACAACGCTTTATTGTTTAATGGGCATCGCAGCGGGCTGGGTCTGGTCAAAAGGAAGTCACCATAGATGGGTGAAAACAGCCCTCTACCATTTTGGGGCGCAACTTATTGTGAACGGACTGTGGAGCATTGTCTTTTTTGGGCTTAAAAGCCCAGGGATTGCCTTAATTGTTATCGCTCTATTGCTTTACTTGATTATCAAAACTATCTACTGGTTTAAAATCGTCCATAAACCCACGGCTTATCTACTTTATCCTTATGTTGCATGGGTTAGTTTTGCAAGTTTTCTCAATCTGGGGATTTACTATTTAAACAACTAAACCCGTTGGTTTAGAATTTTTTGTATCTTCGATTAAGTCCTCAATGATATTACCATGATATTCCATTCTCTTTTTCCGAATATCACATCTTCTTGAGGCAATCACTATTAAAAATATTATTGCTGGATTCAAGGTTGCTTGTTAACAAGCAAAAGTGGGGTATTCGAATCCAGTAAGAAACCCTCCTTGTTTCTTGGAGGGTTTCATTTTTTTTACTGGGGATATACTCTTTCTGGATAGTCAGTGATAATTGCATCTACCCCTAAGTCTTTCATATGAGCGATGTCTTCTGGCTCATTAATGGTCCAAGAATAAATTTTTAAGCCTGCTGCATGAATCTTTTTTACGTTGCTTTTTGTCAAGCTTTTGTGGTTAGGGTTAATAGCAAAAGCTTTTAATCCCAAAGCAACAGGGATGGCATCAAGGGGATCGTCTTCTGTCAAGACAGCAATAGGCACCTCTTTTGTTTCTTGATAAAACAGCTCTAATTCATTCCAGTCAAAGCTCGAAATAAACACATCAGAAGGCTTTAATTTCCCTTCGTCAAAATACTTTTTCAATAAGGCATAGGTGGGTTTTGCTGTTCTGGCTCCTTTTAATTCGATATTCAATACTACTTCGGCATTAATTGCATCTAGCACCTCAACTAAAGTTGGGATAGGCTCACGACCTAAAACAGTGATTTTTCGAATAGAATCTAAATCTAAGGTTTCGATATAGCCGGTAGCATCGGTCAACTTTTCAAGGGTTTTATCGTGAAAAACAACTAATTCTCCTGTAGCACAAACAAAAACATCAATCTCAATTCCATCTACCCCTAAAGCCAGTGCTTTTTTTACAGAAGCAACCGTATTTTCAGCCACATGTCCTCTCGCTCCTCTATGCCCCACTACTAGCGGTTGCGTAGCCGAAGTACAAGAAATAAGAGAGAACAATAGCATACCGAATAAAAATTGATTTTTCATAAAGATCACTATTTTTTAAGTATCCAGAACTCCCATGGTTTCATGCGGTATTCATAAGAGAACGACAAGCGTTTTGCTTTATCATCTTGATAGCGCTTAAACATACCATTATACGGGGAAGTAAAGCCAATGTGGTCTTTCGACATATTCGCCATAAAGACGATGGTATCCCCCTCTTTTGAACGTTCAAAAGCCAATACTTTATCGCTTAATGAAGTTTCGATTGCACGATATTTACCTGCATTTTTTCCAGCGTGTAACGCTGGGTGTGAAACTTTTAATTCCCCTAACTGCTTTAGCAATTGATAGGTTTCTCCTGCAACTCGAGGGAAACTGTCTTTTTCAAAGAACAGCAAGCGTTTTTCTAAGTCATATTCTACTCCGCTATACAAGAAAGGTAATCCTGGTGCGGTATAATTTAATGCCATCATCGCGTGAGCAGCATCTCCATATAATTCGTCTACTGTTCCTGCCCAGGCATTTTCGTCATGAGAACTAACAAAATTGAGGAGCAAGTGCGCAGGGTCGTGCTTTAAAATAAACTCCTCGCGATGGGAAGCATAATCCTTAACTGTTTTATGCCCGTGTACAATATCTTTTGTCAAATGGTGACCGGGAAAATCATAAGAAGCGTTGAAGTTTTTTAAGTGTTCCATTCCACCAGGGTGATTGGCATCTGTTTCCCCCAAGAGAAAAACAGGCTTGATTTCTTTCATCGCTGGGAATACATCTTCATAAAAATCCATGGGTACCGCATAAGCTTGATCAACACGATAACCGTCAATATCAACTTCTTTTACCCAATATAACATTGCTTCTTTCATGGCATCGCGCATGGCTTGATTATCATAATCAAGATCGGCAACATCTGTCCACCCAAAAGATTGACCTGTTCGAGGATCAATAGGGTCGATGATTTCGCCTGCTTCGTTTTTTAAGTAAAACTCTGGATTACTTTCAATCCACACATGGTCCCACCCAGTATGGCCAGGCACCCAATCAAAAATAACATACATCCCTAAATCGTGTGCTTGATTGACAAGTGCTTTTAGGTCCTCAAGGGTTCCGTATTCTGGATTTACCCCTTTGTAATCTGACACAGCATAGTAGCTCCCTAAAGGCCCTTTGCTTTTTGTAGTAGAAATAGGATAAGTGGGCATCAACCATAAAATATTTACGCCTAATGCTTTAATTTGTGGCAATTCTTTTGCGAATGCATTAAAAGTACCTTCGTTTGTAAATTGTCGAATATTAGCTTCGTATAAAATTCCTTTGGCCATATCTACTTCTGAGATTGGCATAAGTGGTTCTGATTGAACTGCAGGAGTGGTTTTGGGCTGTTGACAATTTAACGCAAGTAAACCACACAAAAAGAGGAGTGTTTTTTTCATTTTAATAATTCAATTGGGTTCAATATACGAAGAAGTTAATCTTCTTCGGGTGCAAGTTCGACTTGCAAACCTTCTAATTCTTTTGTTATAGGTATTTGACAACCCAAACGGCTGTTATCACGAACGTTAAAGGCCTCGGCTAGCATGGCTTCTTCATCATCTGAACGTTCTCCTAAATCGTGATCGGATAAAATATAGCATTGGCATGAGGCACAAAGTGCCATTCCACCACAAGTTCCTTCTACTGGTAATTCATAGGCTTTACAAACCTCCATCAAATTCATAGCCATATCTGTAGGCGCCTCTATTTGATGTGTATCCCCTTCTCGATCAAGAATAGAAATGGTAATATCTGACATAGTACGTTTACACTTCTAAATTAATGACTTGCTCAATTTGAGGGGCATGTTTTTTAATGGTCATCTCAACCCCAGATTTTAAGGTCATTTGATTGACTGAACAACCTGCACATGCTCCCTGTAATTGCACCGTTACTATTTTGTCTTCGGCAATATCAATCAAAGAAATATCTCCTCCATCAGCGGCTAAAAAAGGCCTGATTTCATCGAGGGCAAGCATTACTTTATCTTTTAATTCCATTGTAATTGGTTTTACTTTTTCACTGCCGAACAACCGGCCATTGTAGTTATTTTCACCGCCTGCGTGGGTGGTAAGTGATCGTTTCTTTTGATTAACTCTGAAACGGTATTTCGCGTTACTTCTTCAAAAGCATAACTAACAGCAGTTTTGCTTTGAAGTGCTGCTGGTCGACCTACATCTCCCGCTTCGCGAATACTTTGTACAATCGGTACTTCTCCTAAGAAAGGAACTTCTTTATCTACTGCAAGGTTTTTTGCTCCTTCTCTTCCGAATAAGTAATATTTATTTTCTGGAAGTTCTTCTGGTGTAAAGTAAGCCATGTTTTCGACTATCCCTAGAACAGGAACATTAATATTGTCTTGCTGGAACATGGCAATACCCTTTTTAGCATCAGCCAAAGCAATATTTTGAGGTGTAGAAACGACTACAGCCCCGTTAATGGGTAGGGATTGTACGATACTTAAATGAATATCTCCCGTTCCTGGAGGTAAATCCAATAATAAGAAATCTAATGCTCCCCAAGTTGCATCAAAAATCATCTGATTCAAAGCTTTTGCGGCCATAGGACCACGCCATATAACGGCTTGATCTGGCTGAGTGAAAAACCCAATGGATAAAACCTTGACCCCATAATTCTCAATAGGCTCCATTTTTGAAGCGCCATCAACGTTGATTGACAAGGGTCTTGCGCCTTCCATATCGAGCATAGTAGGGATAGAAGGCCCATAAATATCTGCATCTAATACGCCTACTTTAAAGCCCATTTTTGCTAAAGTAACAGCAAGATTTGCCGTTATAGTCGATTTTCCTACCCCACCTTTTCCAGAAGAAATAGCGATGATATTATCAATCCCCGGAATGGGTTTTCCTTTAATCGGTTCTGCTTTAGGGGGAGCTTCTACCGTGACATTGATTTTAATTTTTGCCTTTGGGTGAACCTCTTTATGAATGCATTTTAAAATCTCAACTTCGAGCTTTTTCCTCGCTTGCAAGCTAGGGTTTTGAACAGTTAGATCAATCACGACTTCGTCGCCAAAAACAAGAATGTTTTTTACGGCTCCGCTTTCCATCAAATGTTTTCCGTCTCCTGGGAGTGTAATTGTTGTTAACGCCTGTTGAACAGCTTTTTTAGTTAATTCCATTCTAGTTTTTTAAACTGATTCTAAATTACAAATATACAGGGAAGAAGTGGACAAAAAAAGTTTCTCTGCAAGCTTTAAACCCCTTCTTGATTAGGGTCCCAAAAGATTTTGTCAAAACCTTGAATTTGATTGTCAATCACCTCAACTCCTTCGTTTTCGAGTAATTGTTGCATCAAATTTGTTCCGTCAAAGTGATGCTTTCCAGTTAATAAACCCAACCTATTGACCACTCTATGGGCAGGGACATCTTCCATATTATGAGAAGCATTCATTGCCCAACCTACCATACGAGAACTTTGAGGGGATCCTATACAACGAGCAATTGCCCCATAAGAGGTTACCCTTCCTTCTGGGATTTGTCTAACGACTTGATACACTTTTTCGAAAAAATTTTGATCTGCTTTAGGCATTTGGAAAACGAAAAGTTAAGTAGGTGATCAATCTTCCTTTCTCCATAAACAAACGCTCATAGTGGGTTTGAATGGCAGTAACGTGTTTTGGCGAATAAGCATTACCATACACATCGTGGTGTGCATAATCTATCTCCCAGCCTTTCCCCTCAAGCAAACCTAAGGTGTATCCATGCAAGAATTCGCTATCTGTTTTTAAATGAATACGCCCTTCGGGCTGAAGTATGGTGCGGTATCGATCTAAAAATGCGGGATTGGTCAAACGGTGTTTTGTTCGTTTAAATTTGATTTGTGGGTCGGGGAATGTAATCCATATTTCATCGACTTCATTTTCGGCAAAAATGTCTTCAATCAATTCTATCTGGGTGCGTAAAAACCCTACATTAGGCAAGCCTAATTCGAGTGATTCTTTGGCGCCAGCCCAAAAGCGCGCCCCCTTGATATCAACCCCAATAAAGTTTTTTTCTGGGTATTGTTGTGCTAAATAAACAGAATATTCTCCTTTTCCACAGCCCAACTCAACTACAATGGGACGGTCGTTTTTAAAAAAATCTTGTCTCCACTTCCCTTTAAATCTAAATTCCCCAGAAGTGACTTCTTCTCTTTCAGGCTGAACAACATTAGAAAAAGTCAGATTTTGATTGAACCGTTTAAGCTTATTTTTACTTCCCACAGTGGTGTTTTGGGGCAAAATTAACTAAAAATATGCAGCAATTTAGGCTTTGGCACGGCTAAGGGTGAAAGAAAATTCTGAGCCTACCTTTGGGGTGCTTTCAACAAAGATTTTTTCGTTGTGGGCTTCAATAATGTGTTTTACAATTGATAGCCCTAGTCCAGAACCCCCTTCGTTGCGGTTTCTTGTTTTGTCTACCCTGTAAAAGCGCTCGAATAAACGTGGTAAGTGTTCTTCTTCAATTCCTTTCCCGTTATCGATAACACGTACAAGAATTTTAGCATCGCTTAACTCGCTAATTTCAATTTCTGTAGTTCCATTATCCACCCCATATTTAAATGAATTAACCACTAAATTTGTTAAAACTTGCGTGATTCGTTCTATGTCACCCGACACCATAATAGGATTTTCTGACACCAGATTATACTGAAGATTGATCCCACTTTTCTTAGCTTGAATTTCGAGCATTTCTACAATGTCTTTTATCAAAGTAGCTATATCAAATTGCTCGACGTTCAGGGTGGTAACACCGGTTTCAAATTGCGTGATTAAGTCTAAATCCTTGATGATAAACCCCAAGCGATCTACTCCATTTGCAGCTTTTCTAAGATACTTTTTAATGGTCTTTTCATCGGTTACATTGTTATCGAGTAAGGTGAGAATAAAGCCTTGTACGGTAAACAAAGGCGTCTTTAATTCGTGGGCTAAATTCCCAATAAATTCTCTTCGATAATTTTCTTTGTCCTTAAGCAATTCTATTTCGAGTTTACTTTCTTTAGCAAACTCTTGTAAACTCTGGGTAATCGAAATAACATCTTTTTGAAGAGAATCTTCATTCAAAGGAATTCCTGTAGGCAATAGATCTTGGTAGAGGGATTTTACCTTTGTGAGAATAAAATTTTCGATCCTCATTTGAATTAATACAAAGGAGAAAACAAACAAACAAATTTGGCATATGACAACATAAACTATTCCCTGAAATAAGGGTGCCAAAGTACCTTTATAAAGGTAAAATACCACACTTACAATAAGGCTAAAAACAACGACGATGAGAAGCGACAACTGTAGTGCCGCACTGTAACGTTGATTCATACTTTTTTATTCTTCGTTATGAACGAATTTGTAGCCTACGCCTTTAACTGTTTTGAAGAAATCTTCTCCTATTTTTTCACGCAGCTTTCTAATATGCACATCAATGGTTCGATCGCCCACGACTACATCGCTTCCCCAAACAGACTCCATTATTTTAAGTCGTTTAAAAACTTTGCCTGGCTTAGAGGCCAAAAGATACAACAATTCAAACTCTTTTCTGGGCAGGGTTATTTCTTTCCCTTTAAGGCTCACTTTATATTCTTCTACATTTATCTCCATGTCTCCCAGCAGAATATTCCCGCCGATATCATCTTTTAAAAAGCGACGTAACATGGCTTTTACCTTAGAATTAAAAATCCTAGGTTTAATTGGCTTAGTAACATAATCATCTGCTCCAGATTCAAAGGCAGCAACATGAGAATAATCTTCACCCCTGGCAGATAAAAACATGATGACCGTATTTTCAAACCTTTTATCCATTCTCAAACGCTCACAAGTCTCTATCCCATCCATGATAGGCATCATTACATCGAGAATAATCAAGTGTGGCAAATGCTGGTCGGCTAATTTAATCGCCTCTTTCCCATTTTCTGCAGTAAATATCTGATAGCCCTCATTGGATAAATTAAATGATAATATTTCTAAAATATCTGGTTCATCGTCTACTAAAAGAATCTTGATTTTACTTTTTTTCATAAAGGATTTGTAGTCTTATGTTTTAAAGATAATAAATATACAATTAATGATTTGGACCCACTAAATGCATTTTAAATGATAAGATTATCATAACCTTGAAATATGAACAAGAATATCATATTTCCCCCAGAGATGGTGTAAATTTTAATAGTTTTGGGGCATGATTGAGAACCATCTTCGCTTTTTAAAAATTGCTACTTCAAAGGATTTTGAAATAGCTGCAATTGCAACCTTCAATCGGCAGTACGAAGAAAACATTGTGTACCGCTCCTATTGCGACTTACTCAATATTTCTCCTTCAGAGATAAAAACAACAAAAGACATTCCTTTTCTACCCATTCAATTCTTTAAATCACATGAGGTGAAATGTTTTAAGGCTTCGCCAAAAATCACTTTTAGCTCAAGCGGAACAACAAGTACCGTTAATGCACAACACCCTATTCTGCATAAAGAAATTTATGAAAGTAGTTTTCAAAAAGGATTTGAAGATCACTATGGCGACCCAAAGGACTGGGCGATTTTAGCCTTGCTTCCTTCCTATCTAGAAAGACAAGGCTCTTCTTTAATCTACATGATGGATGCCTTAATTCAACAAAGTAATCATCCAGCAAGTGGCTTTTATTTAGATGAATTTGATCAACTCAAAGCACAACTAGAAACCCTTGAAAATCAAAAAC
>JBELLO010000039.1:0-12695 GCA_042096495.1 Candidatus Arcticimaribacter sp. | reverse complement strand
CGTTAAAAATCATCATTCCTAAGGCCAGTACTGCCATAACACGCAAGAAGTTTTTCATAAGTATATTGTTTAAAAGAGTTGTTGCACGTTTGATGTAAAGAGTTTTACAGCAATAGCTAATAGGACTACGCCAAAAACTTTTCGAATAATATTAATCCCAGATCGTCCCAGCAGTTTTTCAATTCTGCTAGAAGATTTTAAGATGATATAGACTATAATGATGTTGATTACAATAGCAATAATGATATTGATTACGTGATATTCTGCTCTAAGGGAAAGCAAAGAAGTTAGGGTTCCTGCTCCTGCAATCATAGGAAAAGCAAGCGGCACAATAGAAGCTGTATCAGGCTCTTCGTCTTTAAATAAATTTATTCCCAGGACCATTTCAATAGCCAGAAAAAAGATGATAAATGATCCTGCAATGGCAAAAGAATTGGTATCAATCCCAATGAGTTTCAAGATTTCTTCTCCTACAAAAAGAAAAGCAATCATTATTACCCCCGAAACAATCGACGCTTTTTCAGATTGAATATGCCCTACTTTTTCCCTTAGTGAAATCACCAATGGAATATTGCCGATAATATCAATTACAGCAAATAAGACCATCCCTGCAGTAAATACTTCTTTTAAGTCAAATGCCATTGCAATAAATTTTATGAAGCAAAAGTACATCAATTCTCTCTGCTTTTATTAGATTCAAAACGAATTTATCCTCTTCAAAAAACTATCTTTGACCCATGATGCAGATAGATAAAACATTGGTTTCAGATGATTTATTAGAAAAAGAATTCGTTTGTAATCTTCAACAATGTAAAGGCGCTTGTTGCGTAGAAGGCGAAGCAGGAGCACCACTCGAAGAAAGCGAATTAAATGAATTAGAAAAAAACTTTGAGGCCATTCGCCCTTATCTCAATAAAAAAGGCTTAGCTGAAATTGAGCAGCAAGGCTTATACGTACAAGGCTGGGATGGAGAATGGGAAACTCCAATAATCGATGGGAAAGAATGCGTCTACACCGTCTTTGACGATCAAGGTCATGCGGCTTGTGGGATTGAAAAAGCCTATCTGGACGGTAAAATTGATTGGAAGAAGCCGGTTTCTTGTCATCTATACCCCGTTCGCGTACAACAATATTCAGAATTTGCGGCGGTCAATTATCACCACTGGCAAATTTGTAGTGATGCATGTAGCTTAGGAGAACAATTAAAGGTTCCCGTCTACAAATTTGTCAAAGAAGCCTTGATTAGAAAGTTTGGAAAAGACTGGTATAATTCGCTCGAAAAAGTTGCTGAAGAAAAAGCTAATTAGCGTTTCTAGGTTTTATAGGGCTTAAGGAATGAAAATCAATTTAAATACTTGATTAACAAATTGTTAAAAACTAGTCTATTTTAGCGATTTGTTGTAATTTAAGGGTGTTTTGTTAAAAACTATAGGTCATTGTGGATAAGTATGACTTTCATTTCTTCTCACAATTTTAAATCTTTGTTAGAAACAAAAACAGAACTAGAAATTCAAAATGACGAGATTATGGCAGCAGTAGAACCGATACTTCAAGAAAACAAAGACAGATTCGTAATTTTTCCAATCAAACACCACGACATTTGGGAGTGGTATAAAAAGATGGAAGCAAGTTTCTGGACGGCTGAAGAAATCGATTTACACCAGGATCTTACAGATTGGAACGACAAGTTAAGTGCAGATGAAAAATACTTCATCAAGCACATCTTAGCCTTCTTTGCTGCTTCTGATGGAATTGTCAATGAAAATTTAGCAGAGAACTTTGTCAACGAGGTTCAATATTCTGAAGCGAAGTTTTTCTATGGTTTCCAAATCATGATGGAAAACATCCATTCTGAAACCTATTCTTTATTAATCGATACTTATGTAAAAGATGAGGCTGAAAAAGATCAATTGTTCCGTGCAATTGAGGTTTTCCCTGCAATCAAGAAAAAAGCAGAGTGGGCATTAAAATGGATAGATTCAGATTCTTTTGCAGAGCGTCTTATCGCTTTTGCAGCAGTAGAAGGGATTTTCTTTTCTGGAGCATTTTGTTCAATTTATTGGTTAAAGAAACGCGGGCTTATGCCAGGACTAACTTTCTCTAATGAGTTAATCTCACGTGATGAAGGTGTACACTGTGACTTTGCCGTGCACTTACACAACCATCACCTGGTGAACAAAGTGCCTACAGAGCGTATCCAAGAAATTATTTTAGATGCCCTAAACATCGAGCGCGAGTTTGTAACAGAATCATTACCCGTTAGCTTAATTGGGATGAATTCTAAGTTGATGACACAATACCTTGAGTTTGTGACAGACCGCTTATTGGTTGAATTAAATTGCCCAAAAGAATTTAATGTGACCAACCCATTTGATTTTATGGACATGATTTCCCTGCAAGGGAAAACTAACTTCTTTGAGAAGCGTGTGTCAGAATATCAAAAGGCGGGCGTTTTAAACGCCGAAGATCAAGAAACTAAAATTAGTTTCGACGCAGATTTCTAGAAGCTCCTTCTAGTCATAAAAAACACCGGTATTGTTGATAAGCAACTATACCAATGAAATAATCGTTAAAACCAAAAGTGCATGTTTGTAGTCAAAAGAGACGGGCATAAAGAGCCCATTATGTTCGATAAAATTACCGCAAGGGTAAAAAAGTTATGTTATGATTTAAATCCCCTGGTTGATCCTGTTCGTGTTGCGATGCGCGTGATCGAAGGGCTTTATGATGGAGTGACTACCTCTGAGTTGGATAATCTAGCGTCTGAAATTGCCGCAACAATGACCACTTCTCACCCAGACTATGCACAACTGGCTGCGCGTATTTCTGTATCGAATCTGCACAAAAATACTAAGAAGTCCTTCTCTGAAACAATGACGGACTTATATAAATATGTAAACCCTAGAACCGGTAAAGATGCACCTTTACTCTCTGATGAGGTTTATAACATTATTCAAAAGAATAAAGAAGTCCTTGACTCAAGCATCATTTATAATCGCGATTTTGGCTATGACTTCTTTGGTTTTAAAACCTTAGAACGTTCTTACTTACTTAAACTTAATGGTGAAATAGTTGAACGTCCACAGCATATGTTGATGCGTGTTTCTGTAGGAATTCACATGGAAGACATTGATTCGGTTTTAGAGACCTATGAGTTGATGTCTAAGCGTTTCTTTACCCACGCAACACCAACCCTGTTCAACTCTGGAACGCCTAAGCCACAGATGTCCTCATGCTTCTTATTGGCCATGCAAGATGACAGCATTGACGGGATCTATGACACCTTAAAACAAACGGCTAAAATTTCTCAGTCTGCAGGAGGAATTGGTCTTTCTATACACAACGTTAGAGCGACAGGCTCTTATATCTCTGGAACTAACGGAACCTCCAATGGGATTGTACCTATGTTGCGTGTTTATAACGATACTGCTCGTTATGTAGATCAAGGTGGGGGTAAAAGAAAAGGTTCTTTTGCTATTTACATAGAACCATGGCATGCCGATATATTTGATTTCCTCGATTTAAGAAAGAATCACGGAAAAGAAGAAATGCGTGCACGTGATTTATTCTATGCCATGTGGACGCCAGATTTATTCATGAAAAGGGTAGAAGCAGATGCAGAATGGACCCTAATGTGTCCAAACGAATGTCCAGATCTGTACAAATGTCACAGTGATGAATTCGATGCTTTGTATACCAAATACGAAAGTGAAGGAAAAGGGCGTAAAACCATACGTGCCCGTGAACTATGGGAGAAAATATTAGAGTCGCAAATCGAAACCGGTACACCTTATATGTTGTACAAGGATGCGGCGAATCGCAAGTCGAACCAAAAGAACTTGGGAACCATTCGTTCTTCTAACTTATGTACAGAGATCATGGAGTACACTTCTCCAGACGAAGTTGCTGTATGTAACTTAGCCTCGATTGCCTTGCCTATGTTCGTAAAAGACGGAGCTTTTGATCATGACGAACTTTACCGTGTGACCAAGCAAGTCACTAAAAACTTGAACCGTGTAATTGATCGTAACTACTATCCGGTTCAAGAAGCAGAGAATTCTAATATGCGCCATCGTCCAGTAGGACTAGGAGTACAAGGATTAGCCGATGCCTTTATACAACTGCGCCTACCCTTTACTTCGCAAGAAGCAAAAGACTTAAATCAAGACATTTTCGAAACCCTCTATTTTGCTGCTGTAACCGCCTCTATGGAAGAAGCAGAAAAAGACGGACCCTACTCTACATTTAAAGGTTCTCCGATGTCAAAAGGAGAATTCCAGCACAATATGTGGGGTGTGAAAGACGAAGAATTAAGTGGTCGCTGGGACTGGGCAGCTTTACGTAAACAAGTTAAAAAGCACGGTGTGCGTAACTCTCTTCTCGTTGCACCTATGCCAACAGCTTCTACCTCTCAAATTCTTGGAAACAACGAATGTTTTGAACCCTATACTTCTAATATCTATACTCGTCGTGTACTCTCTGGAGAGTTTATCGTTGTGAATAAACACCTTTTAGAAGATTTAGTTGAACTAGGTTTGTGGACAGAAGATATGAAGCAAGAGTTGATGCGTGCAAATGGATCAGTACAGCATATCGAGGGGATTCCAGCAGAGATCAAAGAGCTGTATAAAACAGTTTGGGAGCTAAGCATGAAAGACATCATCGACATGTCTCGCCATAGAGGTTACTTTATCGATCAGTCTCAATCTTTAAACCTCTTTATGGAAGGTGCTACCATGGCAAAATTAACTTCTATGCACTTCTATGCTTGGAAATCTGGCTTAAAGACAGGAATGTATTACTTGAGAACGAAATCTGCAGTAGATGCGATTAAGTTTACCCTGAGTAACAAAGAGAAAGCTCAAGTGCCTGAAACAGCCGCTGCAGCCGCTGCACAAGCCCCACTAAAAGCCAATACAGCAGCTAAACCCGCTGCTGTACCCGTAGAGCCTTTAACCCCAGAAGAGTTAAAAACCATGTTAGATCAGTCTCGTGAAAGCGAAGATGACGATTGCTTAATGTGCGGCTCTTAAGTTAAAACAATGTAAATCAGCCCCTTAAAGGGGCTTTTTTTATGCCCTATGCTCCAATGTTAAATTAATGTTACCTAAATATTGCCTTTATATTAAATTAATGTTATATATTTGATATGTAATCATAAAACAAACCCTATGAGAACTTATATTTTAACATTCGTTTTAATGCTAGGAGTGACTGTAATGGCACAGGAGAATAATGAAACTTTAAAAACGGTTACCGTTAAAGAAGGCAAATTAACCAAGGTTAATATGTATCACGAAAACGGACAATTAGCTCAACAGGGATATTTAAAGAATAATAGGCTTCATGGAAAATGGGTCAAATATTCTGAAGAAGGAGATTTACTTTGTGTTGCGAACTACTCACGTGGAAAACGCAATGGCACTTGGTTGTTTTGGGAAAATAAAGACTTAACAGAAGTTGAGTTTAAAAACAATAAAGTCTTACAAAAATTAACTTTTGAATCACAAACTAAAGTAGTTTCTGTAGAACGTTAACACTTATAAATTCGTCTTTAGTTGATTTGTTGTATGATAAAACGAATCAATCAAAACGATCTTATGGCGAATTAAATCTTTCGACTTAAGGAGTATGTTAAAATACAATCTTGTGTTTTTTGGACTTCGCTCCTCCACCCTTGTTAAATTAATCTGTTCGTTGATCTTATCATCAATCGTAGCAATCATATCCTCCTTTTTCCCTAACACTTCCCCCAGTTGTTTTAAGGAGTTATCTTCAAAAGCGTTAATAGAACCTTGAAGCAATAAGTCAATTAACTGAGAGATTTCTTTTAGTCCTCTAATTTGACTTAGTTTTAATTTACTGTGATTATTATTGATATGATCATAGCTTATGTTGACAAGATAATCGATGTCCTCGATGATATCTTGAATATGAACCAAAGTGTCAATATAAAATCGACTCGCTTCAACACTATTATCTTCTAATTTTCGAATAAAAGAAAACAAATTAGATCTAAGGTCGTGGATACTTTCTTCTAAATACTTTACTTTCTTTTTGGCCTTACTAAGCTTCTTAAGATTTTGAGAGGAAAGCCCTTCAATGACCAGGGTAAAAGCTTGATGGGTATCAATAGCAACCTGTGTGATGTTTTCGTCTGCTTCTTTAATTACTCCAATATAGGAATGACTCCCAGATTTTAAGATGGGAGATTCTACATCAATTTCCTTTGATTTCTTTCGATGGTTCAAGAAATTCTTTCCAGTAATAAGCAACACTACAAAAAAGATTGATGCGATGGCCACAGGACCACCGATATGGAATAAGTACAAGATAATTCCACAAACCGTAAAGGCACTCAAGGCAGTAAAAAACCATCCTCCAATCACATTTAATACCCCAGCCACACGATATACGGCACTATCTCTTCCCCAGGCTTTATCTGCTAGGGATGTTCCCATAGCGACCATAAAAGTAACATAGGTCGTAGATAATGGAAGTTTTAAAGAGGTCGCTGCAGAAATCAATACAGCAGCTACAACAAGGTTGATACTTGCACGCATCATATCAAAAGAGGGCGCATTGTCGGTCCAGTCTTCTGTTGATTTTACGGGAATTAACTCAAATTGTTGGTTAATTTTCTTTTGTGTAGCCTGTGGAATGAATCGAATAATTTGATCACTGGTCCAACTAAAAAATCGCACCAAGCCTCTAGAGAGGGCGTTTGGTTTAAAACGCTCTTTGGTATCATTCTGATTGGATAAATCAAGGGAGGTTTGCACCACTCCTTTTGCTTTTGAGGAAAACCAAAGGGTTAATATCATAATCATCCCAGAACCAAATAAGAACAAAGTTGGGGTAGGTACTTTAGCGTCTAGGGCACTCATTTGGAAACTTTCTGCGGCTACTCCAGAAGCGATCCAAGCTTCATAAGATTGAAAAGCAGCGATAGGGACACCAATAAAATTAACCAAGTCATTCCCGGCAAATGCTAGCGCTAGGGCAAAGGTCCCTATCGCAATAATCAATTTGAAAATATTAATCTGGGTAAATTTGATTAAAGCGTAAGAGATTAAATACCATACCAATAGGTTTAACCCATTGACTAAGATCATTTCATTATTGAGAAATTCCTTGATGGTTTGATCTCCTAAAGTTGAAAATGAAATACTCGCATATTGCGTTCCCTTGATTCCTTTAATTAAAATAAAGTTAGAAAGGGCGGCTAAAGAAATTCCTCCAAAAAGCGCTTTCTTTATCGCAGAAGTTTTTTCCAAGAAAAAAGTCAACATATAGCGAGAGATCCACTGCACGATCGCCCCTATACTAAAGGCGACAACAACAGAGAGTAAGATCCCAAAAATAATTTGGGTCGCCTTAGCAGTATTGATGTAATGCTCTAATTCGGCTATACTACCCCCGTTGGCTAAAATTTTAATCATTGCCATTACAATGGCTGCACCTAATAATTCAAAAACGATTGAAACGGTGGTTGAGGTGGGCATCCCCAGGGTGTTAAAAAAGTCCAATAGCAGGATATCCGTAATCATCACGGCCATAAAAATGTAGATGATTTCTTGAAAGCTAAAAGCAGAGGGATTAAAGATTCCTTTACGAGCAACCTCCATCATACCACTAGAGAATATGGCGCCCAGGGCGATCCCTATACTGGCTAAAATCATGATGTTGCGAAAGGAAATCGCTTTTGATCCAATCGCCGAATTTAAAAAATTGACGGCGTCATTACTGACGCCGACAATTAAATCTCCTATGGCTAATATCGCCAAAAGCATTACAATATATAAATATAAATTTTCCATATAGTTATACTGTAAAACTACATTTTTTTGAGATGCTTAAACAAAAACTTATTAGAATTTAATTGCGTATCCTAATGTTATTGATCGTCCAGGATTTAATCTAGAAAAAACAAAGTCAGTATTACCAAAATAATCAAATCTACTTTCTCTTAAATCCCCAAGTAAATTATCAATTTTCAAGGTTAACGTTTGTGATTCATTTTGGCCAAACTTTTTTTGCGCATTTAATTTTAAATTGTTGAAAGGCATGGTGTAAACATCAGGGATATTACCTGCACCCACAACTTCTAATGTTCTTCCTTGAACGTTAAAATAAACACCTGCTTCCACTTTTTTGTCAAAATTATTATACACAATACCTGTATTTATAATGAAAGGCGATTGTCCTTGCATTGCTCTTTCATTATCAATATCTCTATCAGGTTCTGTAGCTGTTCTCCCTAAAAACTCTGCCTCATTCATAATTTGGACAGATTCAATGACAGAAACGTTTAGATTTAGTCCTACTTTATTTACGTCGTTGTTGACTAAATTCTTTCTGTATTCGACTTCTAAGCCGTAAATTTTAGCATTATCATTGTTTCTAGCAGATAAAACGTTAGGAGAGTTAAATCTTGGAATGACAATTTCGATCGGATCTTTTAAATCTTTAAAGAAAGCACTAACGGCAAATACTTGGTTTCCTTCACCAAATTTTTCATAGCGTAAATCAAAATTGTTCACGTAGGTAGGTTTTAATTCTGGATTACCAAGGAAAGTTCGCTCTGTAATTGGATCATAGATTTGTGCTCCAGAAGACTCTTTAAAGCTGGGTCTTGCTGTTGTTCGAGAATAAGAAAAGCGAAGGTTGACATCATCGTTAATAGCATTAATAAGATTAAGCGATGGGTATAGATCACCCACATTGATTATTTCATCATCGTTAAAAGATAAATTAATGTCTATGGTTTCTCCAGTATAATGGGTGACATAATTTTCATATCGTAATCCGATCACTGACTTTAACTTTTCTGAAATTTTAAATTCGTTTGAAAAGTAAAAGGACATGGTAGCACTATCAGATTCGTATTGATTTGTTCTTTGAAAATCTCCAATGATATAAGAACCGTATTCACTATCGTTTGTTATGCGCCACAAATTTTCAGAGGCAAGAATCATGTTTGGGTCTCCTCCAAGAAGGGAAGAGCGTCCAAAAAATCCGATTTGGTAATTATTGGTCGAGAACTCCCTAAATTTTGTAGAATAAGCCGCGCCAAAACGCAGTTTTTGATCTAACTCTTTGAAGCTGTAGTTGTAGGTAAAATCAATTTTTGAAGCGAGGGCATTTTCTTCCAAATCCCTCCAAAGTCGACTTGGCCACTGTGTTGAGGAGGCATCTAAAGTTTTTAGATCCCCATCAACTTCAAAAAATGCACGTCTAAAATCTTTATCGTAAACCCGTGCAAAAGAAGGGGCTACATTCCAATCAATAACGAGTTTATTGTCCCCGATATTATATCTTCCTGACATTGGAATGGAGGTAATATTTCGTTCTGTATAGGTCAATAGTTGGCCTTCTCCTTCATAGAAATTTTCTAGTAATTCAGAAAAACGCACATCTAGCGCCCCAGATTCCCCACTTTTTATATTTACAAAACTAATTTTATGCTTGGTTTTATTTGTTTTAAACGATAATCCCAAAAGAGCACTAGAAAGCGCTTGAATTTGTCCCACTTTTCCTTGTTGGATTGTATTTTGTGCTAAACCACTATTGGGTTCTTTTAATACGGTACCATTGAAGGCATCTTCATAATAAGTATTATCATATCTGTAATTTAAAGCAGCAATAAAGCCAATGGCATTATTCTCTCCAATGCTATATTGATTACTCGCTGTCCCACCAATACTAAAGTCGGTAAAGTTATTATAGTTAGCTACCCCCATCTGCTTTGTAAAGCTATCTGTTGTGGAGGTGACATAATCTGCAGTTGTCGAAATAAGATCGCGTTCAGGAAATATAATTTCTGTTCTCGGTGAAAAAGGGCGATCACTATAGCCATTGTCAAATCTTAAAAAATTGTAGGATTCTTTGGGTAGACCAGGAGCTTCTTGAAAACTCATTGAAGTGTTGTACCCAGTACTAAAAGAAATACCATACTCTGGTTTGATAGAGAAGTCTTTAAGTAAGATGTTGATAATACCTCCACTAAAATCTGCTGGTAAGCTTGCATTAGCAGATTTATTAATTATGATATTGTCAATTAGATTTGTTGGAAAAATATCCAATTGAAGGGTGTTTTTATCAGGATCTAATCCAGGAACTTCCAATCCACCTAAAAGTGTTTTAGAATAACGATCTCCTAAACCACGTACAAAGACAAATTTACCTCCTTGTACCGAAACTCCTGGAACACGCTTAATTGCGGAAGCCAAGTTTGAGTCGCCTGATTTACGTATTGATTGAGAGGAGAGACCATCGATTAAATTGATAGATCTTTTTTGAATGGACAGTACCGATGCTTCGGTATTTGAACGTGCAGATGTTGTTACCACAACTTCATCCAATGAATCTGATGCGGGTAATAGAGTGATATTTACTATATTCTCATCATTATCCCCTACGTTAATTTCATTAATTTTCTTGCTCCCATAACCAACAAAAGAAACCTCAATTGCATAAGTTCCAGAAATCACTTCAAAAGAAAAATTCCCTTCAAAATCGGTGGTTGTCCCTCCAATTTTTTCTCCTGTCTCATCAACAGTTAGGATAACGTTAGCAAAGGGTAAGGCATCGTTAAAGTCTCCATCTATAATCTTTCCAGAAATAATGGATTGAGCCATTAAATTACTTGCAAATAAAGCAAGTAATAGTGTAAATAATTTATTCATATTAAATAGTAAAAATGCTCTACGAAAGTAGAGCATTTTAGATGTTTGGATGTAAAGTATATGTTAAGTTATACTTTAATTAGTTTGCAGAGAAATAGAGTGTCCACCCAAATACTGACTCGTCAGCACCAGTAGAACTAGCTTGTGTAGCAAGGGTTTCTGCCCAAGTGCTTCCATCGGTTACATTGCTCGGCATAATTGTACTAAGCGCGTCAGAAGTAATAAAATCAAAGTTGTTGAACAATAGACTTCCAGCGGCAGTAGCAGTGCCTTGTCCACCATAAGTATCAGCATCAATACCTTCAATTGTAGTTCCAGTATTAAATGATTTAAAGACAATATTTTGGTTTAAACCAGTAGCATCACTTTTCCAAGTACCATATTGGTTAGTGTCTTCTTGGACTGTGTTTCCGTAAACTGTTACGTTTTGAAGCGTATACTGTCCATCAATTCCTCCTGTACTATCTTCTGTACCATCGATTTCAAATGCACCATCAGTATCATCATCTAATACAATAACAGCATTGCTGATTGTACCTTTGTAGCCTTCGTCTAAATCGATCGCATCGTCCCCATTCATGTGGATGATAAGGTTAGTTACATCTACAGATCCTCCGAAAATTTCAATACCGTCGTCTGAGCTTCCAATGATTTCGATGTTTTCAACAACGGTTCCGTTACCAACACCTCCTAATGTAAGACCTTGTAATTCATTATCTCCAGTTAGGGTTTGTCCTGAGTGGCGGATAGAAACATATTCTAATCTTCCAGAACTATCTGCATCATTTGTTCCACCGTAGGTAGTCCACGAGAAGCCATCTGCAATACCTTCGATATCGTCTTCTCCACCGTCTTCACCTACCAATGCATTACCAAGTACAACAACAGATCCCCATCGACCCATGTCTGTTGGAAGTCTGTTTGGTGATACTCCATTATCATCATAATCGATCTCATCATTAATATCTGTAAAGATTATCGGTGCATCAGCTGTACCAATAGCTAAAATTTGCCCACCTTTAGCAACAACAAGTACTGTAGCATCAGCCCCAGTTTCGTCACCTGCCTTAATAATTGTTCCAGCTTCGATATTCAAAACACCTCCGTCACGAACAACTACTTTTCCGTACATTTGCCAGATTCTGTCGTTGGTCCAGGTTTGAGAATCATCAATAAAATATACACCTCCAGCAATACCTACAGTTTCTGTTGTAGGTGCAGCATTTTGTTCGTCTAAAGCGTCTTCTATCGCTTGGTCAATGTCAATACCATTTAATACAGCAGATGTTACAGAAGTAGTAATTTCAGCAGTAGTAGGTATGTTTGCGTCTGCTAGAGCTTGTGCAACAATACGAGCTACATCAGCTTCAGTTAGTAAATCAGCGTTATCGTCACTATCACAAGCAGTGAAAGTTAACAATGCGCTTAAAAAGAGTAGAGATAATTTTTTCATTATTTAGATATTTATTTTGTTCCAAAAGTAGAACATGCTCATAAGAGTAGTTTTACGGGTATGTTAAACTTCAAAGCATGCTTCTTAAATTAGTGCTATTACATCTTTAGGAAAACGTTAAGAAGAAAATCCATAGAAGATTGATTCCATAAAATGGCAATTTTACTACCTTTAAACAAAAAATTAATGCACTGGGAACAACTCCTTTCTCTACAACGTTTTGGCGATACAACTAAGCGAATAAGAAAAGAACAAGACGAAATTCGTTTGGGCTTTGAAGTGGATTATGATCGCGTAGTCTTCTCTTCTTATTTTAGATCCCTGCAAGATAAAACCCAGGTCATCCCCTTCTCAAAAACAGATTTTGTCCATACGCGTTTGACCCATAGTTTAGAAGTCTCTGTTGTGGCGCGAAGCCTAGGACGCTTAGCTGGGAAAGAAGTCTTAAAGCGCCACCCCCATTTGCAGGAAGTGCATGGGTACCACCCCAATGATTTTGGCGCTATAGTAGCTGCGGCTGCCTTAGCACATGATATTGGGAATCCTCCCTTTGG
>JBELLO010000038.1:0-13259 GCA_042096495.1 Candidatus Arcticimaribacter sp. | reverse complement strand
CATCGTAAATGATTTAAGCTTTTTGTCCTTTTACTTCAGCAATTACTGCTTCAGAGATGTTAGAAGGTGTTTCTGCATAGTGAGAAAATTCCATGGTAGAAGTTGCACGACCAGAGGAAAGGGTACGTAAAGAGGTTACATAACCAAACATTTCTGAAAGTGGCACTTCTGCCTTCACTACTTTGGCTCCTGCACGGTCGTCCATGTTGTTAACTTGACCACGACGGCGGTTTAAGTCCCCTACAATGTCTCCCATGTTTTCTTCTGGAGTCAATACTTCAAGCTTCATGATAGGCTCCATGATTACTGCGCGAGCAGCTTTGGCGGAAGCCTTAAAGCCCATCTTAGCGGCTAATTCGAAAGAAAGTGAATCTGAATCTACCGGGTGGAAAGAACCATCCTTTAAAGTGATCTTCATCGCGTCTACTTCGAATCCTGCTAAAGGACCATTTAACATAGAGTCTCTAAATCCTTTTTCTACAGCAGGAACATATTCTTTAGGAACGTTCCCCCCTTTGATTAAGTTAACAAACTCTAATCCTGTTTTACCTTCTTCTGCTGGTTCGATGGTAAAGACGATATCTGCGAATTTACCACGTCCACCTGATTGCTTTTTGTAAACCTCACGGTGGTCTGCAGAAGCAGTTAACGCTTCTTTGTACTCTACTTGTGGTTGTCCTTGACTTACCTCAACCTTAAACTCACGTCTTAAACGGTCAACGATAATATCTAAGTGTAACTCACCCATTCCAGAGATAACCGTTTGGCCAGAGGCCTCGTCAGTTTTTACCTGGAAAGTTGGATCTTCTTCCGCTAGTTTAGCTAAAGCCATTCCTAGTTTATCAACATCTGCTTTAGTTTTAGGCTCAACCGCGATCCCGATTACAGGATCTGGGAAGTCCATACTTTCTAAAACGATCGGAGACTTTTCTGCTGAAAGCGTATCTCCAGTTTTGATGTCTTTAAATCCTACTGCTGCTCCAATATCTCCTGCCTCGATAAAATCGATAGAGTTTTGTGTATTCGAGTGCATTTGATAGATACGAGAGATACGTTCTTTTTTACCAGAACGGTTGTTCAATACATAAGAACCTGCATCTAAACGTCCAGAATAAGCACGGAAGAAAGCTAAACGACCTACATAAGGGTCTGTAGCAATTTTAAATGCTAATGCTGCAAATGGATCGTCTTTTGATGGCTTACGAGAAATCTCTTCGTCTGTATCAGGGTTAGTCCCCACGATCGCTTCTTTATCTTCTGGTGAAGGTAAGTAGCGACATACTGCGTCTAATAAGAACTGTACTCCTTTATTTTTGAAGGAAGAACCACAAACCATAGGAATGATACTCATGTCTTGTGTAGCAGCGCGTAAAGCGTTGTGTACTTCTTCTTCAGTGATTGATTCTGGATCTTCGAAATACTTTTCTAATAATCCTTCATCATATTCTGCAACTGCTTCGATCAATTGACCACGTAGCATTTCTGCTTCGTCTTTTAGATCGTCTGGAATATCGATTACATCGAAAGTAGATCCAAACTTTTCGTCATGCCATACAATCGCACGGTTTTTTACTAAGTCAACGATTCCTTTAAAGTCTTCTTCGTCACCGATATTAAGAACGATCGGCACTGCGTTAGACTTTAACATATCACGTACTTGCTGACAAACCCCTAAAAAGTTAGATCCTTGACGGTCCATCTTGTTAACGAAACCAATACGTGGTACTTTATAGTTGTCTGCTAAACGCCAGTTCGTTTCTGACTGTGGCTCTACTCCGTCTACTGCAGAAAACAAGAAAACCAATCCATCGAGTACACGAAGAGATCGGTTTACTTCCACGGTAAAGTCAACGTGACCGGGAGTATCAATGATATTAAAGTGATAAGGTTTACTATCTGGTAACGGCTGTCCCTGTTCTGTAGGGAATTGCCATGTACAGGTAGTAGCAGCAGAGGTAATGGTAATCCCACGCTCTTGCTCTTGCTCCATCCAGTCCATGGTTGCAGCACCATCGTGTACCTCACCAATCTTATGGCTTACCCCTGTATAAAAAAGGATACGCTCTGTAGTAGTGGTTTTACCGGCATCAATATGCGCAGCAATCCCAATGTTTCTTGTAAATTTTAAATTTCTTGCCATGGTCTAATGATTAAAATCTAAAGTGTGAAAATGCTTTGTTGGCTTCTGCCATCTTGTGTGTATCGACACGTTTTTTCACAGCAGCACCTTCTTCTTTAGCGGCAGCTAAAACCTCGTTAGCAAGGCGAAGGGCCATTGATTTCTCATTACGCTTGCGCGCAAAACTAATCAACCATTTCATGGCGAGTGATACTTTTCTATCTGGACGAATCTGCATAGGAATCTGGAAGGTAGCTCCCCCTACACGACGGCTACGCACCTCAACGTGGGGCATAACATTCGAAAGGGCATCTTTCCATAATTCTAAAGCGGTTTTTTCTTCATCCTGGTTGCGCTCTTCAACGATGTCCATTGCATCGTAGAAAATTTTGAAGGCAACCGATTTTTTTCCGTCCCACATCACCATGTTCACAAAGCGTGTAACGAGCTGGTCGTTAAACTTTGGATCTGGGAGTAGCGGACGTTTTTTGGCTTGTCTTTTTCTCATTGTTTACTGTTTTTTTGAGTGACGATTTACTTTTTAGGTCGTTTTGCACCGTATTTTGAACGGCGTTGTAAGCGGCCTTCAACACCAGCGGTGTCAAGTGCTCCTCTTACGATGTGATAACGAACTCCCGGTAAATCTTTAACTCTTCCGCCACGTACCAATACTATCGAGTGCTCTTGGAGGTTGTGTCCTTCTCCGGGTATATACGCATTGACTTCCTTTCCGTTAGTCAATCGAACACGCGCTACTTTACGCATCGCTGAGTTCGGCTTTTTAGGCGTAGTGGTGTACACACGGGTACAAACCCCACGTCTTTGAGGACACGAATCCAAAGCAGCCGATTTACTCTTCTTGGCGAGTGTGGCTCTTCCTTTTCGTACTAATTGTGCAATAGTTGGCATACAAATTGTTTAAATTCCCATTTTTAAGGGCTGCAAATGTAGCAACTTAATTCTTCTTTTCCAACCGTTTTTTTACAAAATATCCACCAAAGAGGATTTTTTTTAGCGCATTGGTTTTAGGCAACTTACTCGGCCCTTTTTTAGGTTATCAAGGACAAAAAATTAAAACAACATTTTATCGAAATTAATATAGTCGATAATTCACCGATATATCCATCACGAAAATAGCCCCTATTGTGAATTTTAACAAAATCCACCTCCCCCTCTCTCTATTGCTTTAACGTTTTATTAAGAATTTCCCCTCATTAACTAAAAACGAATACAACCATGAAGAAAATCTATTTCTTATGGTCCCTTTTGGGACTGCTCACCCTGCATATGGGCTGGGCACAAACAAACATCAGCGGTACTGTCAACGATGAGACGGGAGCTCCCCTACCCGGGGCAACGGTCATTATCGAAGGTACTAGTATAGTAGTCGCTACCGACTTTGACGGGAACTTCACTATCGAAGCCAGTTAAGGAGAAACCCTTTTAATCACCTATGTGGGCTATGCAGACCAGCGGATTACAGTAGGAAGTGAAGATAGTTACACCATCAACATGAATTTAGACAATGAACTAGAGGAAGTTGTCGTTACTGCGCTAGGAATTGAACGAGAAGCTAAATCCTTAGGCTATGCCGTAAGCAAAGTAGGAAAAGAACAGCTTGAACAAAGATCTGAAGGAGATATAGGACGCTTATTACAAGGACAAGCCGCCGGACTGAATATCACAGCTTCAAACGGATTAACTGGTTCATCATCCAATATTATTATTCGCGGAAACACCTCTATCACAAGCAATAACCAAGCTTTATTTGTGGTTGATGGTATTCCTTTTGAAAGTGGTGCAAATGAACAAACAGCTCTTCTAAGCTAGCTTGCAATTCAATTTTAGTTGGGAAAGTAAGATTAACCAGATAACTATCGCCCTGGTTGAGATGACATAGAATACTGTCAAAAGCTTTTTTATATCGCTTGAAATCAACTGAATGTATTTTCACTTCAGGATTGACATTAGCGTTAGGTGTCACCTCAAAATTCTTGTAACCATTAATATCAAAAAGTAGCCCTTGCGTTTTTGCTTCTTGTGGAGAGAGCACTAATGGTTTTGTTTTCTCAAAGTCAATGAGAAAGAAAAAAGGCTTTTTTTGACCAGCTAAGTCATTAACACGATTGATAAAGGTTGCTTGTGGGGTCATTCTTGAATGGAAAAATCCTTCAAATTTAACTGAAAATAAAGGAAACCAAGCTTTCCTTTTTAACTAAAAAACAAGCTACTTTATGGTTGGCTATTTATTGTGCTTCGTTTAGCAAAATTTCCATCATAGCCTTAGCCGAAGTTTGCCCTATCAAACGAATGGAATCGCGAGGAGTTTCGTCTCCGATCTCATAAGTAACCCCAACGGCCTTGTGACCATAGAGTAACCACCCTTTAGACACCGGCTGGGTTGAATTACTCGCTTTCTCATTGACCCTATAGTTGGGAATATGGGCTTCTAAAGCGGTAAACCATTGATCAAGAAATTTAGGGTAAGGTGTTGACACACGTTCTTTATTAGTATAGAAAACATCATACCAAGTGGAATGAAAATCTAGTCCTAGAACTAAATTTGTTTTCTCCTTCTTCAAGGTTTTTTCAATGTATTTTACGATGGCTTTGATCTCTGGTTGTCGGTATTTTCCCCAATCGCGATTCGTATCTACACCCCCTGCATTATGGCGCCAATGGCCTAGATCTACTCCATCTGGATTGACAAGAGGAAAAGCCAAAATGTGATACTTTGAGAAAAAATCATGAGATAAATCTGTATTAGAAAGCAACTCTTCCATAAAAGCTTTAAAAGCCATATAGCCGGTAACTTCGGGGGGATGTTGTCGGGTTAAAAAGACAATAATCGGTTTTCCCTTTGGGTCCCCTTCATGCATATCCATCACCCACACTGGTCTTCCTAAATTACTCTTTCCTATAGACTTAAAGTCGATCATGGGCCGTTGCGCCACTTGTGCTTCTACCCATTGAGCAACATGTCCGCTATTTTGTATTTCTTGTGCAGCAACAACAAGCGAACCATAATGGTTCTCTAACTTGAGTTGGGTTCGACCGCCTAGGGTATCCATTTGATCCTTTTCTACAATCACCCATCCCTCTCCTCTATTGATCTTAGGGTGATAACGATGGGTATAGGGTTCTGGATAATCAAACTGTAAATAAAGGGTTTGCGTCGAGGTACTATTGACCTCAAAAGCATAATATGCACTATTGTTGATCGGAATATTTTCTGGTGTTATACGAACAAGGTAGGTGCTGTCATTTTGCTTTTTAACCCCATTGAGTCTTGCAGCATCAAAGTCATTATTGAAAACTATTCCGCTTTTAGGAAAAGAATATTGCTTTTTTTCTTGAAATGCTATAGGTCGACTGCTTGTATCGACAGGACGTTTAAAACTCAACTTAGTGGGGGAACAGCTAATAAAAATAAACAAAAGAAAAGTAAGGCAGATATTTTTCATTAGACAGGATAATTGAAGTCATAATATAGCAAAGTTTTTTACCTTTCGGGTAAATTATTGCAGGATGTCTTTTCGTTTAAAAACCTTTTTATTCAGTTTATTGCTAATCAATGTTTTTGCTTGTAGCAAAAAAGAAAGCATTCTTTATAGCGTAGCTATCTCTATTGAACCTGAAAACAGCGGTATTATCTCTCCTAGCAATGTAAACAGTCTTGAAGAAGGGGAGCAAATTCGTCTTGAAGCCAGAGCAAATGACGGTTATGCTTTTGATCGCTGGGAGGGGACTTTGAATGAAACCACACCTACTATTGATTTGATAGGGTCACAAGATTATACACTAAGAGCGCATTTTCGTGCGTTACCACAATTGAGTCAAAACGTCGTTTCTTATGACTATGAACGCATTGATTCTCTTCCTGTTTTTGCCATTGAAAATGGCGGAACTAGTGCTTATATTTTAGATAAATCTGGAAATAAAAGAACGACTTATACTTTTGATCTACGTCTAGGGAATGATGTAACAATAGAAGATAACGGTAATCTATTGGGTATTTTTAAGCCGCAAGAAAACCCACCTTTTAGCTTTGGTGGAAGTGGTGGTGTTCTAAGAGAACTAACCCCAGAAAGCGAAGTTGTATGGGAATACAGTATAGTTTCTGAAAACGAGTTAGCCCACCACGATTTAACAAAACTCCCCAATGGGAACATTCTCACCCTAGTATGGGAACGCATTCCCCTAGCCCAAGCTTTATCGATGGGTGCGAGCACAACAATGGATTTGTTTTTTGAAAAAATAGTTGAAATTGATCCTTCTAATAACGAAATAGTTTGGCAATGGAAAAGCTGGGAACATCTGGTTCAAGATCAGTTTGAGGATAGAGATAACTTTGGGAATCTTCTCACAAATCTTAACAAGATCGATGTTAACTACAACGCTATACAAGAAAACGGGGATTGGATGCATGCAAATGCGATTACCTATGATGAAACGCGAGATTTGATTTTTATTTCTGTTAATTTTTATCACGAAGTCTGGGTAATTGACCATAGCACCACTACTGTAGAAGCGAGTACTTCTTCTGGAGGAAACCAAAATAAGGGAGGAGATTTAGTCTATCGCTTTGGAAATCCAAGCACTTATAACGGGATCGGAGAAAAGTTTCTTGACAATGTGCATCATCCCAATTTTTCAAATGATGAAAACAGTCAAATGCTAATGTTTAGTAACGGTGGCACCACAAGCCAATCAACTGTTTTTGAAATTAGTATTCCTGCAAATTTATCCTTAGATCCAGATGCAGACAACGGACCACAGCACTTGTGGAATTATACCCACCCAGATTTATTTTTTGGCAAAATTTCTGGTGCCTCAAAATTACAGAACGGAAACGTTCTGATTACTGAGGGAGATTATGGTTTATGGGAGGTCACGCCAGCAAAGCTCATCGCATGGAAATTCGAAGGCGAAAACAACTTTTGGCGAGCCTATTCCACCCATTAACGCCTGTATTCCTGCTACTTACATTTTTGTTTAGCCTTTTTTAAAGATTTCTTAACTAAAAAATTAAGAATTCTTTAACATAGTTATAAAAATTCGTTAAATTTGGGAATTATTAACTATATATATAACATGAAAAAACTTATACTTTTATCGTCCATGAGTTTGCTAATGGCATTCGCTGGATGGGCACAGAAGACTGTGACAGGTGTAGTTACTGACGACAGTGGTCTCCCTCTACCAGGGGCAACCATTGTTGAACAAGGAACTAGCAATGGTGTAAGCACAGACTTTGATGGGAACTATTCTATCGAGGTTGCTGAAGGTGCTTCACTCGAAATTAGTTTTGTAGGTTACGAAACAACTATTGTGGCTGTTGGAGCTAATGATAGTTACAATGTTTCTCTGCAAACAGGAAACGAACTTGAAGAGGTTGTTGTAACTTCTTTCGGTGTAAAAAGAGAGAAGCAAGCCTTAGGTTATGCTGTATCTGAAGTAGAATCTGAAGCACTAGAACAACGTGCTGAAGGGGATATCGGTCGTGTATTGACTGGTAAAGCTTCTGGGGTACAGATTACCAACCAAAGTGGTGTTTCTGGATCTGGTACAAGTATCATTATCCGTGGTTTTAACACCTTTAGTCAAGGTAACCAACCACTTTTCGTTGTTGATGGAGTTCCTTTTAGTAGTGAGACAAACTCACAAGGTAGCTTCGTAGACGGAAACAATGGTTCTTCTCGTTTCTTAGACATCGACCCTAACAACATCGAAAGCGTTAACGTATTAAAAGGTCTTGCAGCAGCAACACTTTATGGTACGCAAGGTCGTAACGGGGTAATCTTAATTACTACAAAAGCGGGTAACTCTGGTGCTGCAGGTGGTCCAAAGAAAAACGAGATCACAGTTAACACTTCTTTATTCTTTAACGAAATTGCTTCTTTAGCAGACTACCAAAACCAATACGGTAACGGTTTTGATCAATCTTTTGGATGGTTCTTCTCTAACTGGGGTCCATCATTTGATCAAGAAGGAGTTGCTGGATGGGGTGGTCAAAGTTCTATTAACGGAACTACTTCTGGTACGCCAGGATTCTTATTACACCCATTTGCTACTGCATCTAGTGCTACAGGTATCCCTGCAATCCGTGATCAATTTGGTTTAGGTCCAAACAGTTTATATGAGTGGAGACCTTATGATAACGTAGAGGCTTTCTTTAGAACTGGTACTATCATGAACACTAACATGAACCTTAAAGGGGCTAGTGAAGATGGTAAAGTTTCTTACAACTTTAACGTTGGTCATTTAGATGACGAAGGATTTACTCCTGGGAACGAATTACGCAGAACTTCTTTAAGTTTTGGTGGTCGTATCCAAATGTCTAACAAGTTTAGCTTTAACGGAACATTAAACTACACTAACACTTTCTTCAAGTCTCCTCCAGTAGCGGCAGGATACGGATCTAATGTAAGTGGTGATAATGCATCTGTTTATGCAAACGTATTCTATACTCCACGTTCTGTTGACTTGATGGGGCTTCCTTATCAAAACCCAGTAACTGGAGAATCTATTTACTATCGTCAAAACAACAGTATCCAACACCCATTATGGACTGTAAACAACACAGGTACATCTCAGGATGTTCACCGTATTTTTGGTGGGGCTACTATGGCGTATGAAATCAATGACAACTTAAACCTTTCTTATACTTTCGGTCTTGACGTTTATAACGAATCAAACCTTAACTATGCAAACAAAGGGGGGAAAACAGGTAGTGTTGCTAACCGTTCTGGTAAGTACCAAACTTGGAACAACCTTAAGTTATTACACAACCACAACGTTCGTTTAAGCGGAGACTATGATGTATCAGATAAGATCGGTGTAACTTTTACAGTTGGTGCTGAATCTCGTCGTGATGTATTCGATCAAAATGGTATCGCTTCAACAGGACAACAGGTATTTAACGTATTGCGTCACTTTAACTTTGCGCAAAACGACGAAATCCAGTCATTCAATGAGCGTAACATCCTTGGGGTGTATGCACAAACAGAATGGGATTATGACCGTATAGTGTACTTAACACTTGCTGCTCGTAAAGACTGGGTATCTAACTTAGCAAAAGAAAACGCTTCTATTACTTATCCTTCTGCTTCTGTATCGATTATTCCTACGAAGTTTATTGATGGATTAAAGAGTAATACAATCAACATCTTAAAAGTACGTGCTGGTTACGGTACATCTGCTAACTTCCCTTCTGGGTATCCTATTGCATCTAACTTAAGTTTTGACACACAAGACTTTGTTGACAGCAATGGTGGATTTGTAATCACAAACACTTCTGGTACACAGTTAGGTAACACTAACCTTAAGCCAGAGCGTATGGATGAGCTTGAATTAGGTCTTGAAGGTCGTTTCTTTGACTACCGTCTTAGAATGGACTTATCTGTTTATAACAGATCAACACTTGACTTAATCGTTACGCAACCATTAGACCCTTCTACAGGTTATACGAATACTGCAACAAATATTGGTAAAATCGAAAACAAAGGGGTTGAATTAGATCTTCAAGGTGAAATCTTAAGAAGCCAAGAAGGACTAAACTGGAACATGGGAATCAACTGGTCAACAAATGACTCTACAGTAATTGATGTAGGAGATACTGATCGTGTTGTATTCGCAGGATTTACAAACAGTGTAGGTAATGCTGCAACTCCAGGAGAATCTTTAGGAGCTATCTATGGATCTAGCATCGCGCGTGATTCAAATGGTGATTTCCTTGTAAATGCTTCTGGTTCTTATGTTGAAGATACTTCTTTAAGTATTATTGGTGATGCAAACCAAGATTGGTTATTAAACATCAGCAACAGCTTTAACTACAAGAATGTAAGCTTAAACTTCTTGTTCAACTGGAATCAAGGTGGTGATATCTACAGTACTACTGTAGCGACACTTCTTGGTCGTGGTTTAACTACTGACACCTTAGATCGTGAAAATTCTTTCATCCTTCCTGGTGTTGATAGCAGTGGAAATGCAAATACTAAACAGATTAACAACTCTACATTCTATTTCTCTAACGTTCTTTATGGACCAGACGAATTAAGAGTGTATGATGCTACTGTTCTTCGTTTACAAGAACTTTCACTTTCTTACTCATTCTCTGACAAAATTTTGGATAAGACTCCTTTCGGGGATATTACATTGACTGCCTCTGGTTACAACCTTTGGTTCAATGCACCAAATGTACCTGAAGGAACTAACTTCGATCCTAACATTGCTGGGGTTGGTGTAGGTAACGGACGTGGATTTGACTTCCTTAATGGACCAAGTTCTAGACGATATGGAATGAGTTTAAAACTAACCTTTTAATCGGCTATAAAGATGAAAAAATTAAAACTAACCTATATTCTCGCATTATTTAGTGTATTCTTTTACACTTCATGTGAGACGACTAACTTGGAGATCACAAGTGATCCCAACTTTCTTAGTCCAGAAGATGCAAACGTTGATTTGTTCTTAAACGGAATCCAAGAAGACTTCGCAAGATTTGTGCAAGGTTTCGGGGATACTGGAGCAGAATTAACGCGTATTGACTACATGAGTGGTCGTAACTATGCTGATGTATATTCTCCACAATCCTTTAATGGATTATGGCGAAGCGCTTACCAAGGTATGCGTGAGGATTTACGTATCATGAATGCACTTGCAGCAGAATCAGGTCAATCATTCCACGTTGCTATCGGTCAAGTAATCGAAGCATATGTAATGGTGACTTTAGTAGATTTCTTTGGAAATGTACCTTACAGCGAGTCATTAGCAGGTTCTGAAAACTTGAACCCTAATGTAGATCCAGGAGCAGATATTTATGCTGCTATGCACACTAAACTAAATGAAGCAATTGCTACTCTAGCAAGTCCTGGTGTTGCACCAGATAATGACTTCTTCTATGATGGTGATGCTAGCAAGTGGATTAAAGCTGCTAACACACTTAAAATGAAAATGTACATCACAACTGGTGATTACGCTGGATTTAATGGTATTGTTTCTGGTGGAAACTATATCTCAGACAACAGTGATGATTTCCAATTCCAATGGGGAACTAACGATGTTCAACCTGACACACGTCACCCATGGTATGCAAGTAGCTATACTTCTACTGGAGGTGGACGTTATATGTCAAACTGGTTAATGAGCACAATGTTAAACAGTGCTGGTGGACAAGATCCACGTATGTACTACTACTTTTACAGACAAGTTGACGTAGTGCCTGGTTTTGGTGCTGCACCTAACGAAGAAGTATTAGAATGTGGTTTACAAAACCCTCCTGTACATTATGTAAACGAGGGTCACGTATTTTGTGGACTTCCTGCAGGTTACTGGGGTAGAGACCACGGTAATGACAACGGTATCCCACCAGATGGATTCTTAAGAACATTAAATGGTTTATATCCAGCTGGAGGAAAAATCGACGGACGTCTTTCTGGAGATGATCCAGAAGGAGCAGTAAATGGTGACGGTAATGGTGGAAACGGTGTTACTCCTATCCTTTTAGCTTCTTGGGTTGACTTTATGAAAGCTGAATCTGCTTTCAACGCTGGAGATATGACTGCCGCTAGAGCAGCCCTTGATGCAGGTATGACAAAGTCTAGTGCTAAAGTAACTAGCTATTACAACCCTGCTGCAATTGCTGATAACATTAGCAATCACAGAGCAGGAGTATTAGGCTCTTTTGATAGCGCAACTAGTGACGATGCGAAAAAGAATGTTGTTTACGAACAATACTGGATCGCAATGTACGGTAATGGTATCGATGCTTATAATACTTACAGAAGAACTGGTTTCCCATCCTCTTTGCAACCAAACATTGAGCCACAACCAGGAAGCTTTATCCGTTCTTTATATTACCCAGCAAATTTTGTTGAAACGAACAACATCGTTGATCAGAAAGCAAATGTTGAAGTAAAAGTATTTTGGGATACAAATAGTGTTACACTCAACTAATAAAAAACAAGATGATGAAAAACACAATATCTAAATTAATTCTTCTTTCCGGGTTAGCTTTGTTTACCCGATGTGAAGACCCAGATAATGCAATCTACACTGTACTAGAAGATTATACTAGTGGTGCTGTATTGCGTACAAAAAGTGATGCTAGAAACACTTTTCAGTTCAACAAATCTGTTCCATCTGAATCGTTCTTTGTTAAAATTGAACAACAAGATGAACAAAATGGTGACCTATTAGAAAGTGTAGATGTTTTTGTAGACCTAGACAGTAGTCTTTCAAATACTTCTGAAGCTGAGGTAAGATCTATCCCAGCCTCTGCATTTACTAAAAATGATAATAACTTAAATGAAACTGAAATCAGTTTAACCCTTACAGATGCTTTATCTGCATTAGGTGCTTCTAACACTGATTTTACTGGTGGTGATGCAATCACTGTTCGCTTAGAATTAAATCTAACAGACGGTAGATCATTCACTAACACAGATGCTACAGGTTCATTACAAGGTTCTTATTTTAGTTCACCTTATGCATACAATGCAGTAATCAAATGTATTCCTGCAGCTCCAGTTGCTGGTACTTACAACATCTCTATGAATGATTCATATGGTGATGGTTGGAACGGTGGTTTCATTGAAACCATCATCAACGGTGTAAGCAGCACGCACACTGTGGCTTCTGGCTCTAGTGCTTCAAGTTCTTTCGTTGTACCTGCCGGTGCTACTTTAGAAGTTGTTTACCGCTCTGGTGCATGGGATTCTGAGGTTACTTTCTCAATTTCTAGAAATGACGAAACTATTTTTACAGATGGACCTAATCCAGCTGTAGATACTGATATGGTATTTAGTATTTGTAATATCTAAGAATAGTAAAGGCATTCAAAATGCCAAAACTTAAAAAAAAGGTCATCCATTTTGGATGGCCTTTTTTAATTTTTATATATTTAGAATCAAAATTTAAGAATGAAAAAAATAATTAGCTATTCGTTTATTTTATTGAGCTATATGGCCTTTGGGCAACAAGACTCTTACGTTGGTGCATTTAGTGAAGGGGCAGGTTTATCTGACAGTCGCTTGTTGGACGCAATGCAGGATTTCACCAGTAAAATCAGCAATAAAATGATATTAACTAGCTCAATTAAAGGATCTCCTTTTTTTGAGGAAAAGTTTCAAAAAGGATC
>JBELLO010000037.1:0-13324 GCA_042096495.1 Candidatus Arcticimaribacter sp. | reverse complement strand
CCATAGTGGAAGGCACTAAAGTGCCAAAGCAACAAAGCTTAAAGCACTGGTTAGTCCGCAACCCCAAACAGAATAAATCTTATGCCCACAAAAATGAGATCGCCAATAGTAAAGAAGCACGACTTAGTTTTCAATTACATCATTCCCTAGATCGCTATAGCTGTTTAAGTATTGAATTGCATACTGGAAGACACCATCAAATTAGGTCTCAGCTAAGTTATGAAGGACATATTATCAAGGGAGATTTAAAATACGGCGCCGCAAGAAGCAATAAAGATGGTAGCATTTGTCTGCATGCACGATCTTTAGAAATCCTGCACCCTGTAAAAAAAGAACCTATTAAGTGGACAGCTGCACCGCCTAAGGATGTACTATGGTCGGCTTGTGTTGACGCTGACTCTTCAAGGACTTCGCCTTGATAATTTGTGCGATGGGTTTGTTTTCAATTTTACTTTCTAACCAGGACAATATGTCTAAGTATAAGAAGGCCCTTCTTTCATATGGATCTTCTTCATATTGCTTTAGTTCTTCATGCAACTGTTTAAAGTGCAGTTTTAACTCGTGTGGGTAAATATCCCCCAACTTTCTAATAAAAGTAATCATGGATTTTTGCACCTCGTGCAGGTCATCCATCTTTAACAAGAATTTATAGGTATCGCGAATATGGGTGTCAATATGATAGTCATAGCCAGCTTCATAATGCGCGACAAGATTGAGGACTCGGGCAAAACATAACAAATCCTCTCGCATTTTAAGGCCTTTGTTCTGAACGATCTTATTCAAGTAAACGATGGCATTTTCATAATCCTCACAGCCAAAATACAAACAGCCTAATTTGTAATACAACAACATGACATGATGTGCGTCTATCTTGTTTTTATATTGTTCGATATGCGCTAAAATCTCTGGAACAATGACTTGGCCCGCTTTAAACTCCCCTTCTAAAAAATAAAGGTTTAACTGGTTGTTATAAGAGTACAGAAAACTCAAGGCTTTTAAGTTGTCATTTTTAGGGAATTGATCAGAAGCTAAAACTGCTTTCATATCGTTTAGGACTGTTTTAAATCGCTCTGGATGTTTGATTAAAACAATGGCTTCTAATAAAAAGTTATTGGCCTTGAGATAAAAAACGGGATGAGATTCTATCATACGCGGAAATTGTCGAAACAACTCTACCCAGCGGGTGGCATATTTAAAACTCGACAAAAAGTCCTGGGTCAATAAACTGTACCACACATGCGCTTTACAATACCACATACGTTCCCTAAATCCCATTTCCTCATAGGCTACATTAGGCAAGCGTTCAAAAAAGAATTTAGTTACTTCTCTAAATTCGTTGTCACTTTTAGCATAACCTGCTTTGATCAATCTCTCATATAATTGCAGAGAAAGATTCGACAATTGACTGCATAATTCGTTCTGCTTTGAAAGGTCTGATGCGTCTTGAATCAACTGTTCTGCACGATTGCTCATGCTTCGCGTAATATATTGTGATTCAATTACTTTTTCCAATTCTACAATTTCAAAAGCCAAGTATTTTTCTTCAAAACGGTAGGCAATACTCTTGGCTTTTTCAAGGATTTTCAAGCTTTGCTTGTACAAGCCTTTTTGATATAAAACAGTGGCAAAATCCAACTGCTCCCTGATTTGCATTCGGGCATTTTGAATGGAAGGGTTCATTCTTAAGCTCACTAAGATTTGACGATACAAATGGGCTTTTAAATTCGAGAGTTGCTGCTTAGTGACAAAATTCTTCTTGAGAATTTCGCGTTCGTTATAGGTCTTTGCACGGTCTAAAAGATTGAACAAATGCAAGAATTTTGCGTTCTGATTTGCCTCTACCCTGCCGGCGTATAATTTAAATTGCCGCTTTTCTGATTTAGAGAGCGATTTAACGAGTATGAATAAATTTTCTTTATGATCGGTAGTCATAGGGACATATTTTAACGTAAAACTATGAAAATAAATTGTTTAAATCAACACTAATGTGTTTAGAAATCGTAATAAATTTCCACCAAAAATAAGGCTGTTTTGACAATAAATAGTACTTTCGTTTATTGAAATTATAAGGGCTTCCATGGCAAACGAACAAGTACAAATTTTTGACACCACATTAAGAGACGGAGAACAAGTTCCCGGATGTAAATTAGACACCAAAAATAAGTTAATTATTGCGGAACGTCTAGACCTTCTTGGGGTGGATATTATTGAAGCAGGCTTCCCTATTTCTAGCCCTGGGGACTTTCATTCTGTAGAAGAAATTGCCAAGTTAGTCAAAAACGCCACTGTTTGTGGTTTAACCCGTGCCGTTAAAAAAGATATTGAAGTCGCAGCTGATGCTCTTAAGCACGCTAAGCGACCTAGAATCCATACTGGAATTGGAACTTCTGATTCTCATATCAAATACAAGTTTAACTCAACCAGAGAGGAAATCATCGAGCGTGCTGTAGCCGCAGTGACTTATGCAAAAACCTTTGTGGAAGATGTTGAGTTTTATGCCGAAGATGCCGGGAGAACCGACAATGAATTTCTCGCTCGTGTTTGCGAAGCAGTTGTCAAAGCAGGTGCAACTGTATTAAACATTCCAGACACTACTGGTTATTGCCTTCCTGAAGAATACGGTGCTAAAATCAAGTACCTTAAAGAAAATGTTACCGGAATTGACAAAGCGACATTATCTTGTCACTGTCATAACGATCTAGGACTTGCTACAGCAAATTCTATCGCTGGAATCATCAATGGCGCACGACAAATTGAGTGTACCATTAACGGAATCGGGGAACGCGCTGGGAACACCTCTTTAGAAGAAGTCGTGATGATCATGCGTCAACACCCTACCCTTAACCTGGATACAAATATCAACTCAAAGTTATTATACGACACCAGTCGTTTAGTATCAGAAAGTATGGGAATGATGGTACAACCCAATAAAGCTGTTGTAGGAGCAAATGCTTTTGCCCACAGCTCTGGGATTCACCAAGACGGGGTCATTAAAAATAGAGAAACCTATGAAATCATGGATCCCCATGATGTAGGCGTAACAGAATCTGCGATTGTTTTAACCGCGCGTTCTGGTCGTGCTGCTTTGGCTTACAGGGCCAAAAATGTAGGGTTTGAATTAGATAAACTACAATTAGATAAAGTCTATCAGGAATTTTTAAAATTTGCTGATTTACAAAAAGAAATTAGCGACGATGATATTCCAAAAATCATTGAAGCCGCAAAATTATAAACCATTCTATTCTTTCACAGATGAAGAAAACACTTTTTGATAAAGTTTGGGATTCACACGTTGTTCAACAAGTTGAAGACGGTCCAGACATTCTTTTTATTGATCGCCACATGGTACACGAAGTAACGAGTCCAGTGGCTTTTTTAGGTTTAAAAAACCGCAACATCCCAGTATTGTATCCAGAGCGCACTTTTGCGACGGCAGATCACAATACCCCTACAATCAATCAACACCTACCGGTGGAAGATCCACTGTCTGCAAATCAATTAAAAGCATTAGAAGAAAATGCTGCAGCACACGGAATTTCTTACTGGGGATTAGGGCATGAAAAAAACGGAATTGTTCACGTAGTAGGACCAGAATACGGAATTACCCAGCCAGGAGCTACCATTGTTTGTGGGGATTCTCACACCTCTACCCATGGTGCCTTTGGAGCGATTGCTTTTGGGATTGGAACATCTGAAGTTGAAATGGTACTTTCTACCCAATGTATTATGCAGCCAAAGCCTAAGAGCATGCGCATCAATATCAACGGAGAATTAGGAAAAGGCGTAACGCCAAAAGATGTTGCCTTATACATCATTTCTCGTTTATCCACTTCTGGTGCAACAGGTTACTTTGTTGAGTATGCTGGTGATGTCTTTACTGCCATGAGCATGGAAGGACGTATGACCGTGTGTAACCTTTCGATCGAAATGGGAGCACGTGGAGGAATGATTGCTCCAGACGAAAAAACATTTGACTATATTCAAGGACGTGAGTTCACCCCTACGGGTGCAGCTTGGGATAAAGCCAAAGCTTATTGGGATACCCTTCATACAGACGAAGGAGCATCTTTTGACAAAGAATACCACTTTGACGCTAGCGAAATCGAACCCATGATTACCTATGGTACTAACCCAGGAATGGGAATGGGAATCACCAATGGTATTCCAACTGCGGAAGCTGTTGAAGGTGGGGAAGCTACTTATAAAAAATCTTTGGCCTATATGGGCTATAACGAAGGAGAGGACATGATCGGGAAACCCATCGATTTTGTTTTCTTAGGAAGTTGTACTAATGGTCGTATTGAAGATTTCCGTGCTTTTGCAGAAATCATCAAAGGGCGTAAAAAAGCAGACAATGTTACTGCTTGGTTAGTTCCTGGTTCGCATAAAGTATTAGCCGCCATTAAAGAAGAAGGGATTTTAGACGAACTCCACAGCGCTGGATTTGAACTAAGAGAACCTGGTTGTTCTGCTTGTTTAGCGATGAACGACGATAAAATTCCTGCAGGAAAATATGCAGTGAGTACCTCTAACCGAAATTTCGAAGGCCGTCAAGGCCCCGGTTCAAGAACCCTTTTGGCCAGTCCAATTGTTGCTGCTGCTGCAGCTGTCACCGGAAAAGTAACTGATCCAAGAACCTTACTATAATTATGGCTTACGATAAATTCAATGTGCTTACTAGCACTGCCGTTCCCTTACCAATTGAAAATGTTGATACTGACCAAATCATCCCTGCGCGCTTTTTAAAAGCGACAGAACGCAAGGGCTTTGGTGATAACCTTTTTCGTGATTGGAGATATAATCAAGATGATAGCCCAAAAGAGGATTTCGTTTTAAACAACCCTACCTATAGCGGAAAAATCTTAGTAGGTGGAAAGAACTTTGGTTCTGGATCCTCAAGAGAGCATGCTGCATGGTCTGTTTATGACTATGGGTTTAGATGTGTGGTGTCGAGCTTCTTTGCCGATATCTTTAAAAACAACTGTTTAAACATTGGAGTATTACCCGTCCAAGTTTCTCCAGCATTTCTTGCTGATATTTTTGCGGCCATTGAAAAAGATGCTTCTACAGAATTAGTGGTTGATTTACCTGCGCAAAGTATTACAATTAGTAGTACCGGGGCATCAGAATCATTTGACATCAATACCTATAAAAAAGGGAATATGACCAATGGTTTTGACGATATCGATTACTTGTTAAATATCAAAGATAACATCCGCGATTTTGCGGCCAACACACCTTTATAAGGCTTTATTTTGGGCGCAAGCAAACCACGCAAGATAGAAATCATGGACACCACCCTTAGGGATGGTGAACAAACCTCTGGCGTTTCCTTTTCAGCTTCAGAAAAATTAACCCTCGCAAAACTCTTGCTAGAAGAGCTCAAGGTGGATCGTATAGAAATTGCGTCGGCTAGAGTTTCTCAAGGAGAATTTGATGCGGTCAAGCGCATTACTGCTTGGGCAGAAGAAGCAGACCATTTATCCCAAGTCGAAATCTTGACTTTTGTCGATAAAGGGACTTCAATAAAGTGGATGCAAGAGGCTGGCGCCAAAGTGCAAAACCTTTTGACCAAAGGATCGGTTAACCATTTGACCTATCAACTAAAGCAAACGCCTGAACAGCATTTCAACAATATAGAAGAAACCATTGCTCTCGCCGAGAAAAAGGGAATTCAAACAAATGTATACCTGGAAGATTGGAGTAATGGCATGCGTAATTCCCCGGAATATGTCTTTGCCTTTTTGGACTTTTTGTCCACCCAAAACATCAAAAGGGTGCTATTACCCGATACCTTAGGTGTTTTAACGCCTAGTGAAACTTCTCAATACCTCACTACGATTGTTGCGCGTTATCCTGAACTTCATTTTGATTTTCACGGGCATAACGATTATGATCTAGGTGTTGCTAATGCCATGGAAGCTGTAAAAGCTGGGGTTCATGGTTTACACTTAACTGTTAATGGGATGGGAGAAAGAGCAGGAAATGCTCCCCTAGCCTCTGTCGTTGCAGTGCTGAATGACTTTGTGCCTTCCGTTACGACAAATATCAAAGAAAAGGCCTTGTACAAAGTTAGCCAACTAGTGGCTACTTTTACAGGCTTTAGAATCCCTGCCAATAAACCCATTGTAGGAGCAAATGTCTTTACGCAAACTGCGGGGATACATGCCGATGGAGATTCCAAAAAGAACCTCTATTTTAACGACCTTTTACCAGAACGCTTTGGGCGTAAGCGCTCCTATGCTTTAGGGAAAACTTCAGGAAAAGCGAACATTGTCAAAAACTTACAGGAGTTAGGTTTAACCCTAAACGAAGAAGAACTCAAACAGGTGACACAGCGCATTATTGAGTTAGGCGATAAAAAGCAAAAAGTAAGCACACAAGATTTACCCTATATCATTTCAGATGTATTGGGTAGCGTGAGTACAACTAATGTGGTGATCAAATCCTATGTTTTGACGCATTCCAAAGGCTTGCAACCCTCTACTACTGTTGCGGTAGAAATTGACGGAGAGCTTTTAGAAGAAAACGCCAGTGGCGATGGGCAATATGATGCCTTTTTAAATGCCATTCGCAAGATGTATAAAAAGAAAAAACGACAACTCCCCCAATTGGTGGACTATGCCGTACACATTCCTCCTGGGAGTCATTCTGATGCCTTGTGTGAAACCAGTATCACTTGGCTTTTAGACGGAAAAGAATTCATTACCCGCGGTTTAGATTCAGATCAAACCGTATCGGCCATCAAGGCCACCGAAAAAATGTTAAATAGTATAGCACTTTAAATATGAACATGAATATTGCCCTTTTAGCCGGCGACGGAATCGGTCCAGAAGTGATCGATCAAGCCGTGAAAGTAAGTAACGCCATTGCAACAAAATTTGGCCATGAAATCAACTGGACTCCTGCCCTAACCGGTGCAGCTGCCATTGACGCCGTTGGAGATCCTTATCCAGATGAAACCCATGCCGTGTGTGAAGCAGCAGACGCTGTTTTGTTTGGTGCCATTGGTTTACCGCGTTTTGACAATGATCCTTCTGCAAAAGTTCGTCCAGAGCAGGGTTTATTAAGAATGCGTAAAAAATTAGGTTTATTCGCTAATGTACGTCCTACCTTTACCTTCCCTTCTTTATTGGATAAATCTCCGCTTAAGCAAGAACGTATCGAGGGGACAGATTTAGTTTTCTTACGTGAGTTAACAGGTGGAATTTACTTTGGGGAACGCGGACGTCTAGACGACGGGAACACCGCTTTTGATACTTGTACTTACACTAGGGATGAAATCATCCGCTTAGCGAAAAAAGGCTTTGAACTAGCCATGACCCGAACAAAAAAATTATGCTGTGTAGATAAGGCGAATGTTTTAGAAAGTTCTCGTCTGTGGAGAGAAACGGTACAAAGCATGGAAAAAGATTATCCAGAAGTGGAAGTATCTTATGAATTAGTCGATGCAGTTGCCATGCGATTAGTACAATGGCCTAACAGCTATGATGTCTTAATCACTGAAAATTTATTTGGCGATATCTTAACCGATGAAGCCTCTGTTATTTCTGGTTCGATGGGCTTGATGCCTTCTGCTTCTGTAGGAAGTGAAAACGCTTTATATGAGCCTATCCACGGTTCATTCCCACAAGCAACTGGTCTTGATATTGCTAATCCGCTTGCGACAATTTTATCTGCAGCGATGATGTTTGAGATGTCGTTTAACTTACAAGAAGAAGGCGCCTTGATTCGCAAAGTAGTAGATCAATCTTTAGCAGAAGGATTTGTAACGGAAGACCTTGCTAATGGTGGAAAAGCTTATAAAACTTCTGAGATAGGAGATTATTTAGCCGAACTGATTGCGAAAGCATAAGACAACTGCTTTTAATTATATTATACAACCGCCCATATGGGCGGTTTTTTTTGTCTCAAACTATAGCTTCAAATAATACCTGCTGCTCATGAAATTACCATCTTTACCCTTAAAATTGCCATTTATTGAATAGAAACAGCCACATATTGAAATTAACAACTAATAAATAAGTAGCCTATCTACTTTTAATGTTTAGTTCAAATACTATTCAATTTTCTTAATTGACGACTGGTTTAATTCAACTCAAAAACAAACAAAATGATAGAAATTCAAAGGTCGGAATCAACTGAAAAAAGACCTTAAACCGAAGTAGGTATCACTTTAAATTTTTATCATGTCCAAAACAACTTATTTTACCATGCTCTTTTTAGTCACCCTGATGATCTGGGGCTGCAAAAAAGACAAAGACAATACCCCAACGACTAAAAGCATCACCTTATCCATCACAGGATTAGAAGATGTAGGAAGCAATTATGCCTATGAGGGCTGGATAATCGTTGATGGATCTCCAGTTTCTACAGGACTCTTTAGCGTTGATGCTAGCGGTAGTTTATCTCAAACAAGCTTTGAAGCTAACGAAGATGACGTTGATGCCGCAACTGCCTATGTCTTGACCATTGAACCCAGTCCCGATAGTGATCCCAGCCCCAGTGCGGTACATATATTAGCGGGAGATTTTTCTGCGAATCGTGCAACCCTAACCCCAGAACACGAAGCAGCACTTGGAACAGATTTTACCGCAGCCACTGCCATTTATGTTTTAAGAGCACCTACAGAGGATGGCGATGGAGCCACCAACTTTGAAGCGGGCGTATGGTGGTTTAGAAATCAAGATGGTGCTACCCTAGACTGTTGTACCAATCTACCAGAATTACCTGAAGGATGGAACTATGAAGGTTGGGCAGTATTTGACGGCACTCCACTCTCTACAGGTGTTTGGGCAGATGGCGAAGTTGATGGAGTCAGCAGAAGAGACTCTTATTCTAATCGCGATATAAACAACAATGCTGATCCTGCTCTAGCCGGTGGTTTTAATGGGAATGTCGCAGGAGGGCCAAACTACCCAGGAGAAGATTTTATTCAAAACCTTCCTAGTGGCATTACTAGTCCGGTAGATCTTAGAGGAAGAACCGTTGTAATCACGGTAGAACCCGTTCCAGATACAGACCCTGACCGCCCTTTTACTTTTAAACCTTTAGTGGGAAATGTTCCTACAAATGCTGGCTTAGAAGATCTTAGTATGAGTAATAACGCAGCCGCAACTAACCCCAGCGGAACCGTTACAAGAGAATAACAACAGTCAAAATATGTGAAGGATTATAGGCTTCGCCGAAGTAAATAATCCTTTGCATTTTTAAATTCTACCTGATCTTTCCAAGATTTCTTTTTTATCTTCGTTTGCGATGAAAGATTTCCCACTACACATGCAAGGCGTTCAAATGATCGGGTATGGAGGAGATGAAATGCTACACTACCGCGAAGATCTCCCTACTCCCACTCCAACGGCTACTCAAGTATTAATCAAAGTTTCCGCCGCAGGCGTTAACAATACCGATATCAACACCCGTTTAGGCTGGTATGCAAAATCAGAAGACTTATCAAAAGATGCCGCATGGTCTGGCCAGGCCCTTCAATTCCCTAGAATTCAAGGAGCAGATGTTTGTGGTTTTATCGTCGCTGTAGGCGAGCAAGTCAATACAGATCGCATAGGCGAAAGAGTTCTGATCAATCCCTGTTTGATGTTTCATCAGGGAGAAGCACTAAGTCAACCCAGGTATTTTGGGTCAGAATGTGATGGTGGATTTGCTGCTTATACAGTAGTGGAGAACGTTAATGCTTGTCCTATAAACAGTGCGTATAGCGATATTGAATTAGCCTCTTTTCCTTGTTCCTATTCCACTGCATTAAATATGTTGACCCGCGCAAAAGTGACTGCAAAAGACACCGTCTTGATTACTGGAGCTTCTGGCGGAGTAGGATCTGCAGCACTGCAGTTAGCTAAAGCTAGGGGCGCCCATGTAATTGCTCAAACCACGGCAGCAAAAGCAGAAAACCTAAAGGCAATAGGAGCTGACGAAATTGTTTTAAGAGCAGATGATCTCCCGCTTACACTGGGAAAAAACAAGGTGGATGTTGTGATTGATTTAGTGGCGGGACCACAATTTCCAACTTTACTAGAAGTGATTAAACCCTTTGGCCGTTATGCCGTTGCAGGCGCCATTGCTGGACCGCATTTAAACTTAGATGTACGTACCCTTTATCTTAAAGACCTTTCCTTTTTTGGCTGTACGATCTTAGAAGAAGAAGTCTTTCCGAATTTGATTCGTTTGATCGAAACCGAAAAGATTCAACCTCTTGTCGCACATCATTTCCCATTAAAAGAAATTATACAGGCGCAGAAAACATTTTTAGCCAAAGACTTTATCGGAAAGATTGTCTTGACACCTTAAAAGAAGACGCCTTTGATTTACCTTATTATAAAGCAGAAAAAAAATATTTGATCTTATATAAGGTATTGAATATTAGACTCATAAACTTCTTGCGCAATTATTTGTACCTTTAGTAAAACCAAATGATTATGACTACTTCTCAATTAAAAGCCTTTTTGTGGCAGTGTACTAAGATTAACTTTTTCTTTTTACTCTTCACTTTTGTTGTTTTATTATTGGCTGAACCAGTGTATCATATTCACCAATATTTTTACAGCGGGACCCTAGAAGAGTTTCAACAAACCCTCTATTATATGTTGGGGATCTATAAATTCTTTTGGCTCTTTTTCAATGTTGTGCCCTATCTTGCATTGAGGATGCTAGAAAAGAAAGCTTAATCTAAAAGAGATTCGATCTCCTTTCTAATGATCGAAGACCACAAGGCATAGCCCGCTTTGTTGAGATGCAGTTGATCTTCTATAAAAAGGGTTGTTTTTGGTAAACCTTTTTCGTTCAGAAATGCATCTGCGGTAGAGACAAAATACACATTGTTTGTTTTATCGCAATAAGCCTTGATTTTTTGATTGACTTTCTCAATCTCTTTCCACTGCTCCCATCGACTTTTAGTAGGCGTAATCTCTACCCATAAAAAAGGAATATCAGGATGTTTCGCTCTCACTTGCTTTAAAAAGAACTTGAATAGTCGCTTGACTTTGGCGGGGGACTCATCTTCTGGATCTCCCTTGATATCATTTGCGATAAACCCTATAATCATCGCAGGTTGATATTCGCCTAACAAAGCATCTGTATAAAAAATGGCATCCCGTAAATGCGCACCACCATAACCTCTTTGTATCACAGGATAGGGCGCCATATCATCGGCAAGGGTTTTCCATAATCGAATACTTGAGCTCCCTAAAAACAGCAAAGCATTTGCTGGCGCTTCAATTTTATTGAGCTGTCTAAAGTTGTCTATTTCGGGTGAAGCCCAAACATAAGAATTTTTAGGATACTGTTTTAAGGGGGAACATTGTGTTAAAAGAAGAAGGAATAGGAGAGCATAAAATAAACGCATGCTTTTTTTTTATACCTTTAAGATACTCAATCTTACTAACCTACCGATAGATGAAAAAGCTTTTTGTTCTTTTATGCTTTATCTGCTGTCTTGTTCATGGACAAGAAGAGCTCGACCAACCCCAGTCCAATATTCAAACTTATACCCCGACAAAACTTCTCTCGCAAGGGCAATGGGATATCAAATGGTTCAATAATCTTTATACTGAAGTCAAGCGAAAAGATAAAAATGGGGATAAAATCAACTTCCCTCGACAAAACTTTTTTACTTCTTCCCTGGATGTTTTTACTGGGGTAAGTAGTTCAAATCGCTTGAATGTAGGGGTGTTATTAGAATACCGTTCGAATACTATTCTGGGGAAAAATATTTTAGTACCCTTTGGGTTTTCAAGACAATCTTATCGCCGAAGCGGGTTGAGCAGTATTGCCCCAGCGGTTAAATATACCCCGATCAAAAGCTGGGCGCGTTTTGCTATTCAAACCTCCTTTAGCTTTCCCTTATTTGAGAATGAAACAGAAGACGGCATCTTTTTAGATCAAAAAGGCTACACTTTCCAAAATCGCTTTTTCTATGATTATTTAGCGCCAAATGGGGTAATACAAATTTACAGCGAACTTAATACAGAATTCAGTTTTGGAGAAGATACTGCTAGCTTTGCCAATGATTCTTTTCGCCTTACACCTGGCGTTTTTGTTAGTTATTTTCCCTCACCTAATACCACGCTTTTAGGCTTAGTACAACATTCACAACTCCTTGATTTAGGAAATAGCATTAACCAGAGATTTACCGCTATAGGAGGTGGGGCAAAGTTTCAACTTAATCAAATCCTGAACCTCGAATTGATATACACTAATTTTGTTTGGGGCAACAATTCTGGTTTAGGACAAACCTTTAACCTAGGACTTCGTGGGCTTTTTAACTAAACTTTACTGTTTCCTGTTTTTTTGCTTTCCCTTCTTTTGCCTGGCTCAAGAAGTATGGGTGCAGCATATTTCATTTGAAGGGCTTAAGAAAAGTAAACCCGCTTATTTACAGAAATTACACACCCAAAAAAAGATCACCCCTTCTCTTCTTCAAAAATTGACGATGACCTAATTTTACTATTAAGAGAACCTGCGGTTAGTCATGTCTATACTACTGTCAACACCTTGACTTCTGAGCAATTAAACTTAATCTACCATATTGAAGAAAATAAAACCCTTATTCCTGCAGTAGATTTATGGCAATCGGTCAATAATGCTTTTGCCTATCACCTAGGGCTTACCGATTATAATTTTATCGGAAAAGGCTATACTGTAGGGGCCTTTTATCGGCAAAATAATTTCCCTGGCTTTGGGGTAATTTTTGAAAACAACAATTTTATGTCTGCAGCGACAGAGTTAAAAATATTGGCGCAAAAATTAGAAAATCTTGGGCCCATAAGAGTTGAGGCGAGTCAGGCAAATTTTCGCTATCGTTTTCAAAGTGTGGATATCAGTCTGGGGCGAGAAATCAATCTAAAACATAAAGTAGTGCTAGGCGCTGGAATAATAGGCGAGCGCTATTTATTTGAGGAAGGTGATGATATAGTAAATGTCCCAAAGTATTTTTCTACCACTAAAGGGGTAGGAAAACTGGGCTACACCTATGACTATATTCGCCCTCATTATTATCATTTAAAAGGATGGCGAAGCCAAACGTATGCTACGCATGTCTGGGGGAAATCCATCACAGACAACAACACCTTTTATACTATCGAAAATGAGACCAGCTATTTTAAACGAATTAAATCATTAGGGAATCTCGCTTTTAGAGCACAGCTAGGTGTTGCGAGAAATATCGACTCTCCCTTCCCTCCTTTTGCGATTGATAACAATCGCAATGTGCGGGGGGCAGGAAATCTTGTTCAACGTGGAAATGCCTATTGGGCAATCAATACAGAATACCGTCATAGCCTTTTTGAAAAAGGCTGGTTTGCTTTACAAG
>JBELLO010000036.1:0-13367 GCA_042096495.1 Candidatus Arcticimaribacter sp. | reverse complement strand
GTAGGTGCACCCTCATAGAATTCTAACATCAAGTTTACCGCAGCATCTATATCGAGTAGATTGTTATAAGAAACCTCTTTTCCGTGTACTTGCTCTAATAAATCGTTTAGCGCTCCATAGAAGGTTCCTTCTTGGTGAGGGTTTTCTCCATAGCGCAAGCTTTTTGCTTCTTGTTCACTTAGTTTAAATGCCGTTGAGGCTTTAGTATCTGCATTAAAATAGTTGAAGATTGCACTGTCATAATGGGAAGAGATTTGAAAGGCTTTTGTGGCAAAACGCTTGCGATCCTCAAGGCTAGGCGCTCCAGATGTATTTACCAAAAGGTCTAATACTTCCTGGTAATCGTTTTTGTCAGAGACACATAATACATCTGCGAAATTTTTTGCTGCAGCTCGAATTAATGAAATCCCACCGATATCGATTTTTTCAATAATATCTTGTTCTGCTGCGCCAGAGGCTACCGTTTTTTCAAAAGGATACAGATCAACAATCACTAGATCTAATTGTGGAATTTCAAACTGGGCTAATTCCTCTTGATCAGAAGTGTTGTTTTGACGGTTTAGAATCCCACCAAAAACTTTTGGGTGAAGGGTCTTAACCCGCCCACCTAAAATCGAAGGATAAGACGTAATGTCTTCTACTGCGACAACATCAATTCCTAAATCGCGAATAAACTTTTCTGTTCCTCCTGTAGAATAAATTGTGACGCCTTGTTTGTTGAGTTCTTGAACGATAGGGGCTAGTCCCTCTTTATCAAAAACAGAAATTAGGGCAGAAGTGATTTTAACGGAAGTGCTCATGTGCTAATAATTAAAATAATGTTTCGGCGATGGCCGTATTGAGTTGTTCTAGAAATGTAGCGTCTTTTTCTGTAAACGCTTTGATTTTGTTTGAGTCGATATCGATTTGTCCTATGTTAATCCCTTTTGAAAAAAGCGGAATTACAATTTCTGACTTAACATGTATATCACAGGCGATATAATTCTCTTGCGCATAGACATCGTCTACTAAAAAGTTGTCGTTTGAAAGAGCTACTTGTCCACAAATTCCTTTTCCAAATGGAATAACTTCGTGATCTGTAGGGATGCCAGCAAAGGCTTTTAAGTGAAGTGTTTTTTTGGCGTGATTCGCCATATAAAACCCTACCCAGTCATAAACTTCAACTTCTTTTTGTAGATAAACACAGATTTCTTTCAAGCGGGCAAACTTGTCTGTTGTTGGTCTTTCAAGTAAAGATTTACAGTGCGTTAAAAGGGAGGAATAGTCTACCACTTAAATTTTTTTCAAAAATAGCGAAAACGGCAAGGATATAGGTAGCTTTTTCAATAGAATTTATGGACTAGTTATCAATAAAAAACAGTGTACATTTGGGGTATGAAACAAACGGTACAAGTATTAGGAATGACCTGCCAAAATTGTCGTAGGGGGGTCGAAGAAAAGATCGCTGCGATCGATGGTTTGTCGCAAGTTGAGGTTAGTCTCGAAAAAGCAGAAGCTAGTTTTACTTCTTCGGTTGTGGTATCTGTTGATAAATTAGCAAATGTGCTGGGGGCAAAATATACGGTTACTCCTATCGATGCAGCCGTGGCAAATGTCACTCCTTCAAAGTGGAAACAATTGCGTCCTCTCTTTTTGATCTTTAGTTATGTTATTGTGGGTAGTCTTATGCTTTCTAATGGCAGTTCACTTTCTCTTTTTATGACCAACTTTATGGGCTTGTTTTACCTTGTATTTGGCTTCTTTAAGTTTTTAGATTACAAAGGATTCCCAGCCTCATTTAGTCAATATGATCCTATCGCAAAGCGAATGGCCGTTTATGCATGGGTGTATCCCTTTATTGAAACTACCTTAGGGATTGCTTTTTTATATCAGTTTGAGGTGCAAATTGCGCTTTGGGTAACCTTATTTATTTTAGGTAGTACCACCATAGGAGTGGTGCAACAACTTCGTCAAAAAAGCACTATTCAATGTGCTTGTTTAGGCACCGCATTAAACTTACCTATGACAGAAGCGACTTTGATTGAAAACTCGATTATGCTCTTGATGGCAATCAGTATGCTTTTAGGTATAGTATAATTGCGTATATTTGTAAGGAATGAATTGATCATGAAACAATTACGCATTTTATTATTGTTGTTACTCTTCTTGCAGAGCAAAGTAGGGGTAGCCTTTAATGTGCACTATTGTGGGGATCACATTGCTAAAATTTCGTGGGCTTTTGATGCAAAAGGCTGCGGAATGGAAAAAGCGTTAACGCTTTCTGATGCGCTTCAATTTACCCAAAAAAGCTGTTGTCAAGATGATGTTATTATTGCTCAAGACGATAGTGATCAAACGACAAATCAAGAAGAACAATTTAAGGTTGATTTGATTCAATCTGAATCGCATTATGCCTTAAACCTCCCAAAGCTTAAAACTGGGATGGCCATGCAAATGGTTTATCCTCCTCCTCCCACAAGGAAGCTTTATAAATTGAATTGTGCTCAACTTTTTTATGCCTAAGTAGATTGTTTTTCCAGAACGGAATGACTCAAACAACTACTTAAACATAAAATAATGAAAAATATCTTATACTGCTTTTTACTGATATCTCCCTTTTTTTTGATGGCGCAAGCGCCCGAAGAAGGAAGAATTCTTATCCAAGAAAACAATGAAACTTACCCTTTAGCGGGAGTCAATATTTTTTGGCTAAACACCGCCATTGGGACGGTGTCAGATCAAGAAGGAAAATTTGTAATTCCCTCTACTGCTTCAACAGATCAATTGATCATAAAATACCTAGGTTTTAAAACAGACACTTTAACGGTTACCCCTGGAAAAAAGATCTTCCATTTTATGAAAGAAGATGACGGAGAAAACCTTGAAGAGGTAGAATTGATTCAAAGACGAAAAGCAGCGCAAAAATCTTATATCGCTGCACAAAACGTGATGCAGGTCAATAGTGCAGAATTACTCAAAGCAGCCTGCTGCAATCTTTCTGAAAGCTTTGAGACGAATCCCTCTATTGACGTGAACTTTTCTGATGCCCTAACGGGGACAAAACAAATTAGAATGCTGGGATTATCAAGTCCCTATTTATTAATAACCGAAGAAAACATCCCATCGGTTAGAGGGGCTTCTCAAATTTATGGGTTGACCTACACACCAGGGACATGGATTGAAAGCATTCAAATCACTAAAGGAGCAGGAAGTGTGACCAATGGTTTTGAAAGTATAGCCGGACAAATTAATACTGAACTTCAAAAACCCTTTTTAGATGCGCCCTTGTTTGTCAATCTTTTTTCATCGATCAATGGACGACAAGAAGCGAATGTCCACTGGAACAAAAAATTATCTAACAAATGGAGTACAGGCTTATATGTACATGGCAATCAACGCAGCTTAGCTACAGATCGCAATGCGGATGATTTTTTAGATTTACCCTTGACAAAACAAGTTAATTTACTCAATCGATGGCAGTATACAAATGCAGAAAAAGGCTGGGTTAGCTTTTTAAGTTGGCGCTATCTCAATGATCAAAAGCAAACCGGCGCAGAAGATTTTAATCCCTCCACAGATAAAGGTTTGACCAATAGATGGGGGAGTGAAATCGACACACAGCGATTTGATGCTTCTTTAAAATTAGGGTATGTTTTCCCGTTGTTGACCTATCAAAGCTTTGGGTTTCAAGCGGCCTATAACAGCCATGATCAAAAGGCCTACTATGGCCTAAGGCAATACGATATCAACCATCAGAGTTTCTTTAGCAATTTGCTTTTTAATTCCATTTTAGGAAATACAAAGAACAAGTTTAAAACAGGCTTAAATCTTGCGTGGGATCGTTATGATGAATGGGTGGATGCAACTAATTATCAAAGAACAGATCGTGTAATAGGAGCTTTTTTTGAGTACACCTATGATAGTTTAGATCAATGGAATATTGTTGCTGGACTAAGGGTAGATAGTCACAATAACTTAGGGACTTTTATCACGCCTAGACTACATATGCGTTATACCCCATGGGAACGTGCTGCCTTGAGATTTTCTATGGGTCAAGGTAGAAAAGCAGCGAATGTTTTTGCCGAGAATCAAACCTTATTCGCGACAAACCGAGCGATTAATTTGCGCCAAAACGGCGGAAGTATTTATGGCCTTCGTCCAGAAAAAGCATGGAATTATGGCGGGAGTATTCAGCAAGGTTTTACCCTTTTTGAGCAACAAGCAGAGGTAAATATTGATTATTATGTTACTAATTTTCAAGATCAAGTTGTGGTAGACTGGGAAACAGAACGCTATATCCGGTTTTATAATTTAGAAGGAGAAAGCTATGCCAAAAGTTTCCAATTAGGGATGGATTATGCTCCTTTTAAAAATGTGAGTACGCGATTTGCGTATAAAAATTACCAAGTTAAAACCACTTATCTTGATGGCTTAAAACAAAAACCGCTACAGCCAGAACACCGCTTTTTTGCGAATGCCGATTATAATAATGTGGATGAAACAGGAAAAGGATGGCGTGCAGATTTGACCTATCATTTTGTGGGACAGCAACGCTTACCTACAAATTCACGAGATGGACAGGGGTTTTCTGCAGCTGCATATGGGTTGTGGAATGCGCAACTAACCCGTGTGTTTTCTCCCCAGTTTGAAGTATATTTAGGGGGTGAAAACTTGAGCAATCAACGACAAGTAAATCCTGTGATTGGGATCGATCAACCCTTTGGCAGGAATTTTGACGCTAGTCTAGTGTATGCACCAGTTTTTGGTCGAATGATTTATGCCGGATTAAGATTTAATTTAAAAAAATAATACCATGAAAAAAGCAATACTAACGCTCCTTTTGGCAGCGCCTTTAAGCTTATTAGCACAAAAAAAAGATATTCAAAAAACTTCTTTTGAAGTAGAGGGAGTATGTGGGATGTGTAAAGCCAGAATCGAAAAAACTGCCTTTGGATTAAAAGGGATCAAAACAGCGAGTTGGGATATTCCTACACATCAGTTTACCATCTTATATGATGCTAACAAAATTAGTTTAGAAGAAGTACATCAAGCCGTTGCGAATGCGGGTCACGATACCCCCTTAGCTACTGCTCCAGATGAGGTGTATGAAAACCTACCGATGTGCTGCTTATACGAACGCAAGAAAAAAGTAGAATAGAAAAAGCGACCCAAACGGGTCGCTTTTTTTTGTACTAAAAAATAATTTTAAGAAACTTTTCCATTTACAAAAGCGACTGTACCCGCTACAAAACCATTGATTAAACTCGCAAGGATGATGGCTTTAGCAAAATACAATGCGTCAATCGCTCCATGTTGCATAAAGAAGTGCCAACTTAAAGCATACAATAACCCTAAAACTAATCCAGCATTAAAGCCTGTTTTAAAATTGGTGATGTTTGCCCATCGGGTGAAAATTACCGCATAAATAAAGGCGTAAAATAAGCAGCCTAAAAAGATGTAAAGTAAAGAGGTAGATTCTCCCTCGCTGACTAAATCCGGAAATAAAATTCCGTAAACTAACCATCCTAAAAGAAAGTAAACGATGGTTCCTGCAAGACCTGATAAAAGTAAGTTTTTTGTCATAATAATAAGATTTTGGTTGTCTAAATGAAATCAATTTTAAATAAAGGCAAAAAAAAAGCCGCTCAAAATGAGCGGCTTAAGTAATTGAAAGTTGTTTTATGCTTACATCATGCCTGGCATACCGCCACCCATAGGAGGCATTGCTGCACCTGCAGGAGCATCTTCTTTAATGTCCATTAAAGCACATTCTGTTGTTAGGATCATCCCTGCAACAGAGGCTGCGTTTTCAAGTGCAACACGAGTTACTTTTTTAGGATCAATGATTCCTTCTTTAAGCATGTCTACATAAGTGCCTTCTTTTGCATTATACCCAAAGTTTTTATCTCCCTCGAGTACTTTTGCTACAACAACAGAGCCTTCTCCACCAGAGTTAGCGACGATTGTTCTTAAAGGTGCTTCTACCGCAGAGTTGATGATTTGAATCCCTGTTGACTCGTCTGCATTGTGGGCTTTGATGTCTGCTAAGCTATTTTTAGTGTTTAACAAAGCGACCCCTCCACCTGCGACGATTCCTTCTTCAACGGCTGCGCGAGTAGCGTGAAGTGCATCGTCAACACGATCTTTCTTTTCTTTCATTTCAACTTCAGATGGGGCGCCTACATAAAGCACTGCAACTCCACCAGAGAGTTTTGCTAAACGTTCTTGTAATTTCTCCTTGTCATAGTCTGAGGTTGAGTTTTCGATTTGGGCTTTAATCTGCCCTACACGACCTTCAATAGCCTCTGCAGCACCAGCACCATTAACAACAGTAGTGTTGTCTTTGTCAATGGTTACTTTTTCTGCTGTACCTAGCATTTCAATGGTAGTGTTTTCAAGTGTAAAGCCACGTTCTTCTGAAATTACAGTCCCGCCAGTTAGAATAGCGATGTCCTCTAACATTGCTTTTCTGCGGTCCCCAAAACCGGGTGCTTTAACAGCAGCGATTTTTAAGGCTCCTCTTAGTTTATTAACGACTAAGGTTGCAAGGGCTTCTCCATCGACATCTTCTGCGATGATCAATAAAGGTTTCCCTGTTTGTGCCACTGGCTCAAGAACAGGAAGTAAATCTTTCATTGAAGAGATCTTTTTGTCGTACAATAAAATGTAAGGTGTTTCAAGATCAGCTTCCATTTTTTCTGAGTCGGTTACAAAATAAGGCGAAAGATATCCGCGGTCAAATTGCATTCCTTCTACCACATCTACATAGGTATCTGTTCCTTTTGCTTCTTCAACCGTGATAACCCCTTCTTTCCCTACTTTTTCAAAAGCAGTGGTGATTAAGCTCCCAATGGTTTCATCGTTGTTTGCAGAGATACTGGCGACTTGCTTGATTTTCTCAGAAGAATCGCCTACTTCTACCGCTTGCTCTTCTAAAGCAGTGACAATTACATCAACAGCTTTATCAATCCCTCTTTTTAAGTCTAAAGGGTTAGCTCCTGCGGCAACGTTTTTTAAACCTTCTTTAACGATTGCTTGTGCTAAAATCGTCGCAGTGGTTGTCCCATCACCAGCAAGATCATTTGTCTTTGAAGCGACTTCTTTTACCATTTGGGCGCCCATGTTTTCTAGGGCGTCTTCAAGTTCGATTTCTTTTGCTACGGTTACCCCATCTTTTGTAACATGAGGTGCACCAAAGGCTTTTCCGATAATAACATTACGGCCTTTTGGTCCTAGGGTTACCTTGACAGCATTTGCTAAGGCATCTACTCCTCTTTTTATCCCGTCTCTAGCGGCGATATCAAATTCTATTTTTTTTGCCATGATTTATTTTTTAATGAATTAAACAATTGCTAAAATATCTGCTTCTTTCATGATGAGGTAATCGCCTCCTTCATGACTTAGTTCTGTTCCAGCATATTTACCATATAATACAGTATCTCCCACTTTTAGGGTAACGGGGTTGTCTTTTGTCCCGGGTCCCACGGCAACAACAGTTCCTCTTTGTGGTTTTTCTTTTGCTGTATCGGGTATAATTATCCCCGAAGAAGTCTTTGTTTCTGCAGCAGCAGGTTCTACTAGAACGCGATCTGCTAAGGGTTTAATGTTTAAATTACTCATAATGATTTTAAATTTATTTTTCTTTTTTCAGAAATTATGCCAATGCTTTTTTTGACAGTTTTTTTAAAATAAAAATGCCAGCTTGACAGTAAGCTGGCATTAATTTATAAGGTGAGATACAGTTTATTGTTCTGGCGTCGCCTCTGCAGGAACTTCTGGAATTTCTTCTGGGATAGTTTCTGGAATGCTTTGCTCTGTTGCTGCATCGATCAATTTAGATTCGTTTGAGGTGTTTATCGTACCATTGTCTAGACCAAAGTTTGACAATAAGATCAAAACCAATAAAAGTGTGGCTAAGATCCAAGTGCTACGGTCTAAGAAATCTGTTGTTTTTTGGACACCTCCTAATTGTTGACCACCGCCACCAAAAGAAGAAGATAAACCTCCACCTTTAGGGTTTTGTACCATCACCACGAGAATGAGGAGAAAGCAAACGATAAGGATTAGTGTTAGGAATATTGAAAAAGTACTCATGACTTAGCTTTTTTGTTGTAACTGTTTAATCTTCTTGATTTGGTCTGCAAAGAAACTATTTTTTTCTGGATATTTCAAACTTAATATCTGATAGGCGTATAAGGCCTTTTTGAATTTCTTTTGTTGTAAATAAACCTTTGCTAGTGTTTCGGTCATTAATTCCTCTTTATTGAATTCATTATTGGCCGAGAGGTCCACTTTGGGTTGGTCTTGTCGCACCGGTGGAATTTTTGGTCGATTTTCTAAAAAGGTATCTATAAGCGATATTTTTTCTTCTAAACTACTGTTTTTTTCTTTGGGTTGAATTTTGCCTTTGGAAGAGTATATCACCCAGTCGGCATAGGTCATCGCTACCGGGATTTCTTTTTTCTTTGGCTTTGCCTTCTCAACAGTTTTTTCTTTTTCAATGACTTTTTGTTCTTCTTTTGCAGCAGTGGTTTTGGCAGGAGTTAGCACAGTTTTATTGTCCACTTCTTTTGGGGTAGACGTATTGTTTTGATCTGCTGTTTTAGTTGGTGCTATCTCTTTTTTGGCTGCTTTTGAAGCAGCCGAAGTTTGAACAACTTGAAGTGTTTGACTGTTTTCATTGACAAAGTCTTGCTCGAGCCATTGATGTAAGGTTGCTCGTTCTGGACTTAAAACCGCTGTTTTTCTCAAGATCAATTCATAATTGTATTGTTCTTGCGCTTTTAGGGTTTTTAAATAGTGTACATAAGCCGATTGAAAGTATGGGTAGCGGTAGGTGATTTTTTCAAAAGCCTTTCTCTGTTCCTCGCTCTTAGGGTCAAAATTAGTTAGTAAATCACTGTATTCTTGTGCTGTCATAAACTTACCATTTTGCCAGAGAGGCGTTAAAGATTTCTTGTGTAATACGCTCAAATAGTTCTTTATTCGCTGCGCTTTTTACATCGTATAATTGCTGGTTTGCATCAAAGTCATAAAAGAAAGAAAAGCGTTGTTCAAAAGAATCGTCTTCGTTTTTATTATTTATATAGCGCACATTGACCTCCATGGTAAGACGGTTTTGTGCTGCTGTATTATTGGCAGTCGATGTAGTAGGGGTGATGCTATATCGAGTGATTTCTCCTTCATAGACTAAGTCGGCATTGTTTGTAACAAGATTGAGATTAGTTTGATTCATCAATAAGTCTTGTAAGGCAATGGTGAATTCTTGATCAAGGCCTGGCTCTATGGTTGAGCCTGGTCGGTTCCCTGCCTCATTGATAAAGTAGTTTACTTGAAAAGTTTCTGTCCCAGCGGGAATAGAAGCTCCAGTAAAGGAGTAAATTCCACATTGGGTAAAAGTCCCAGCTAGAAGAATATAAAAGAGTAGCGCAAAGGGATTAAATCTCATCTTCATTGAGGTCATATTGTTTTATTTTACGGTAGAGCGTTCTTTCTGAAATGCCTAATTCTTCTGCAGCAAGTTTTCTTTTTCCATTAGAGCGTTCCAATGCTTTTTTGATCATCTCAATCTCTTTTTCTAAAAGTGATAAGGGCTCTTCTGCTTCAATTGTTTCGGCATAGCTATAGTTGTCTTGCGGACTGATAATGGCAGCTTCATTTTGTGATTCATGTGGGGCATTCATCACTGTTAAGGTGTTTTCTTCTTTATTATTGTGGGATTCGTTACCATAAATTTTTTGAATCAAGCCCTCTTTTTCTTCAGCGCTAATGTCTTGATTCATGAGTTCTAAGGTAAGCTTCTTTAGATCATTTAGATCGTTTTTCATATCAAAAAGGACCTTGTAGAGAATTTCTCTTTCAGAAGCAAAATCACTTTGTTCTTTTTTGTCTTCGACTAAAGCGGGGAGTTGCGCACCCATATTAGGTAAGTAGGGACGCAAGCTATTTGCAGAAAGGAGCCGTTCTTGTTCTAAGACAGATATTTGTTCTGCGACATTGCGCAGTTGTCTAATGTTTCCGTTCCAGTTGTATTGCACCAGTAATTCCTGGGCTTGTTCCTCAAGCCTAAGGGTGGGCATGCGGTATTTCTGGGCAAAGTCTGCGGCAAATTTTCTAAATAATAAAGGGATGTCTTCTTTTCTATTTCTCAAAGGCGGTAGATGGATGTCTACAGTGCTCAATCGATAGTAGAGGTCTTCTCTAAATTTATTTTTTTGGATAGCATCACGCATATTGACGTTTGTCGCTGCAACTATCCGCACATTAGTGGTTTGTATTTTTGAAGAACCTACTTTAAGAAACTCACCAGTTTCTAGTACCCTTAATAGACGCACTTGCGTCGATAAAGGTAGTTCGCCTACTTCGTCGAGAAAAATTGTTCCGCCATCGGCGACTTCAAAATATCCATTTCGGGTTGAAGTAGCCCCGGTAAAAGCACCTTTTTCATGACCAAAGAGTTCACTGTCAATGGTTCCCTCTGGGATAGCGCCACAGTTGACAGCGATATATTTTGCGTGTTTACGGTGAGAATTTTGATGAATTATTTTTGGAATATTTTCTTTTCCTACACCACTCTCCCCAGTGACCAAGACAGAAATATCTGTCCCGGCTACCCGCAAGGCTTTTTCTAAAGCGCGGTTTAAACCTTGACTAACCCCAATAATTCCAAAACGTTGTTTTATGCCTTGTAAGTTTTCCATGCGGTCTATATTATATGTCTGCTGAAATTCCTATTGCCGTTCCCAGTAATGTAGCAGAGGTACAATCTTCAACTTTTACATCTACAAATTCTCCTACACTGTAATTTTCTTTTGGGAAAACGACCACGGTGTTTTGTGTTGTTCTACCGCTCCAGTGTTCTTGAGAACGTTTAGATTCTTTTTCAATTAGTACACAAACTGTTTTCCCTAAAAACTCTTCGGTTCTAAAACGGCTATGTGCTTGTTGTTTATCAATGATTTCTGCTAATCGTCTCTTTTTAATCTCTTGTGGGATATCATCCTCCATTTTTCTTTCTGCAAGTGTCCCCGGTCTTTCAGAATAAGCAAACATAAACCCAAAGTCGTATTTGACATAGTCCATAAGACTCAAGGTGTCTTGATGGTCTTCTTCTGTCTCTGTAGGGAAGCCAGCGATCATATCTTGTGAAATAGCACAACCCGGAATGATTTTTCTGATATTATCAATCAATTCAAAATATTCTTCACGGGTATGTAAGCGATTCATTTCTTTTAGAATACGATCACTTCCAGATTGAACAGGTAGGTGAATGTACTTACAGATATTGGGGTATTTTGCCATGGTATGCAATACATCTACGGTCATATCTTGTGGATTAGAGGTAGAAAAGCGAAAACGAATACGCGGATAAGTCTCTGCCGCCATGGCTAATAATTGAGAAAAGTCAACCGCTGTTTTTTGTTGCAAAGCTGTGGCTTTGATAAAATCTTTTTTAAGTCCCCCGCCATACCATAAATAGCTATCCACATTTTGCCCTAAGAGGGTAATTTCTTTAAAGCCGCGTTGTGCGAGATCTTCAATTTCTTGTAAAATACTTTTAGGGTCTCTACTGCGTTCACGGCCACGGGTAAAAGGCACCACACAAAAAGTGCACATATTATCGCAGCCCCTTGTAATGGATACAAAAGCACTTACACCATTAGAATCAATGCGAATAGGAGCAATGTCTCCATAGGTTTCTTCTTTTGATAGAATAACATTAACGGCATCGCGCCCTTCATTGATTTCTGCTAAAAGATTAGGGAGGTCTTTATAGGCATCTGGTCCCACGACCATATCGACAATTTTTTCTTCTTCAAGAAACTTGTGCTTGAGTCGTTCTGCCATGCAGCCTAAAACCCCGACTTTCATATTAGGGTTCGTTTTCTTAACTGCGTTAAACTTTTCTAATCGTTTGCGAACAGTAAGTTCTGCTTTTTCTCTAATAGAACAGGTGTTGACTAGAATCAGGTCGGCCGTATCCATTTTAGCGGTAGTTTGATAGCCTTCTTTCGCTAAAATAGAGGCGACTACTTCGCTGTCAGAGAAATTCATCTGACAACCATAAGATTCTATATAAACCGACTTTTCACCTTCTTTTTTAGAAGCATGATCGATCACAACACCATCTGTTGCGGCAGTAATTTTTTTATCTAGGCTTTGTTCCATTGCGGAATGCTTTTAGTTAAGCGTTAAATTTTTCTTTTCAAAACAATACAAAAGTAAGCAATTACCGTCATTTTGTCATGTTTTTTTAAAAGCATAAAAGTCAGCTGTAATCTCCTGCTTTTTTCCCTTTTTTAGGACAAAGTTTATTTTTCCGTTTGCCTTAAAATTTGAGCCGAAGAAAAATTCACCTACTTTTGTTCTCGATAAACATCTATTATGGCAAAAAATTTAGTTATTGTTGAGTCCCCTGCAAAGGCAAAAACAATCGAGAAATTTTTAGGAAAAGAATTTAAGGTGGCGTCCAGCTTTGGACACATCGCCGACCTTCCCTCTAAAGAACTAGGGGTAGATGTTGACGGGGATTTTTTACCAAAATACATTGTCTCTTCAGACAAGAAAAAGGTGGTATCAGAATTAAAGTCCTTAGCTAAAAAAGCCGAGATTGTATGGCTCGCTAGTGATGAAGATCGCGAGGGAGAAGCCATTGCATGGCATTTAGCGAACACCCTTGAATTAAAAGAAACGAATACTAAGCGTATCGTTTTTCATGAGATTACTAAGAATGCTATTTTAAAAGCCATCGATACTCCGCGTGAGATAGATTACAACCTGGTCAATGCGCAACAAGCTCGTCGCGTTCTAGACCGTTTAGTGGGATATGAGTTATCTCCTGTTTTATGGCGCAAAGTCAAAGGAGGACTCTCTGCAGGACGAGTACAGTCTGTTTCTGTTCGACTTATTGTAGAGCGAGAAAGAGAAATCAAGGCTTTTGTTCCTGTTTCGATGTTTAAAACACAAGCAGAATTCTTAACAGAAGGAAATAAAGTCATCAAAGCAGGCTTGAATGCTACTTTTGATGATGCAGAAAAGGTAGAAGCCTTTTTAGCGCAAAATGCCGATGCACAATTTAGCGTAGCTTCTAAAGAGACTAAACCAGCAAAGAAAAGCCCTACGGCTCCTTTTACCACCTCGACTTTACAACAAGAGGCAGCAAGGAAGTTGTTTTTCTCTGTAAGTAAAACCATGACCCTAGCACAGCGATTATATGAGGCAGGTTTGATTACTTATATGAGAACAGATAGCGTCAACCTTTCTAAAGAAGCGCAAGGCGCAGCTTTAGGCGAAATAGGAAAACGCTATGGGGAAGATTATGCGCAAGCCCGCAGTTTTAGAACAAAAAGTAAAGGGGCGCAAGAAGCGCACGAAGCAATTCGTCCTAC